>JAGHSY010000096.1 GCA_018065615.1 Candidatus Colenecus caballi
GCGCTCCTGAGGCACTATGGCTGTCAGACGCTGAAATCTCAATGCACAAAACGGGTAAAAAGTGCATCGAAAAGTCCGGTACGGAGAACGGCACCCCGCCCACAGGGTTCCTGAGACACTTTGGCTGTGAGACACTGAAATCTCAATGCCCAAAACGGGTAAAAAGTGCATCGAAAAGTCCGGTACGGAGAACTGCACCCCACCCACAGGGCTCCAGGCGGCACATCACGCTTGAACGGCTGGAATCTCGGCGCAGAAACAGTATCCACCACTAAAGTCCCGCTGAGCCGAAAATACCCCCACTAGTTTTCGGGTGAGCCCTGATAATGGGCCTTTATGAATCACAGAAACAAAAAAGTTAACCGATTGATTACAATGGGTTAACTTTCAAAAAGTACGGGCGATAGGACTCGAACCTACACATCAGAGATACTAGATCCTAAGTCTAGCGCGTCTACCAATTCCGCCACGCCCGCAAACGACGCCGCGAAAGTACAACATTAGCGGAATATATCCAAATCACTTGAGTTCAATAATGCTTTCCATGCGCAGCATTACTGACGGTTCAGTCATTTTCTGAACCCGCCCGACAAAAGGCAGGAGCGGCTCTCTGACAGAAGTCTGTGATGTGGCAGTCTCTTCAGGATCAATGGTTTCACCGCCGAACAGTATCTGCAGCAGCGATTCTTCCTTGATTTCAGGATACTCATAAATCCTGAACCGGCCGTCTTCAAGACCACACAGCTGACGGGCGTATGCGACAGCGTCATAAAGGCCGCCCTTTCTGTCTGCAAGTCCATTCTTCAAAGCATCAGCTCCGGACCACACACGTCCCTGACCGAGTTCATCGACCCTTTCCCTTGACAGGTCACGGCCGTTGGACACAATCATGGTAAAGTCATCATACACTTTCTCTACCTGTCTCTGCATATAGGCAACCTCTGTATCATCAAGTTTGCGCAGTCCGGATATCATATCGCTATGGCCGGACGAACCGATGACCTCCATATTGACATGCACATTATCCCTTAATGCGTTGCCGAAACTGGGAATCAAAGAAAAAACGCCTATGGAGCCGGTAAGAGTGGTGTTGTCCGTGAATATAATGTCACCCCCGGCCGATATCCAGTATCCGCCCGAAGCGGCATATTCTCCAAAGCTGACAATGACCGGTTTGCTGGACTTGAGCCGTGTGACAGCCCTGCGTATCGCTTCTGCTGCCTGGGCGCTTCCGCCAGGTGAATTGACTCGGAAAATGACGGCTTTCACCTTTGCGTCCTGTGCCACCTTTTCAAGGGTCGATGCAAGGCGGGAGCCAACAATATCGGCATCGGACCCGTCAGTAACTATTTCTCCATCGGCATAGACAATGGCTATCCTGCTGCTCTTACGGCCTTTGCGGACTTTTCCGGCATATTTGTTCATCTTCACGAAACTGACCAGCCTTATGTCATTTACGCCACGCATACTGCATATGCAACTGTCCATCTGGTCCTTGTACCACAGTTCGTCAACAAGCCCTTTCTCCTTGAAGTCCGATGAATGAAGAAGCTCAAGATTATCTATCCATGCGGCAAATTCATCCTTGGAGAAACCGCGTGAAGAGGCAATCTCAGAGACCATGCTGTCCCAAAGGGAATTGACCAGTTCCTGATTCTGGAGACGGTTTTCGGGGCTGGAGCCATTACGGACAAACATTTCGCCGGCAGACTTGTATTTGCCGTGTCTGATAAGCTGGACATCAATCTTCAATGTATCCAGAATATCCTTCAGATAAAAGTTTTGTGTGGCCAGACCAAGAATCATGCTTTCCGATGCAGGGTCAAGCACAATTCTGTCAGAGGCCGATGCCAGATAATAGGACGCATTCCCAAGATTGCTGCAATAAGACACAACCGGCTTGCCCGAACGGCGGAAACGTTCAATGGCAGCACGCAGTTCCTCAATTTGAGAAAGGCCGGCATCAATATTGTCAGGCGTCATGTATATCATTGCAATTGACTTGTCCCGGGCAGCGGCGTCAATGGCACGGACATAACTGAGAAGTGACACCTTGCCGGAAGTGCCGTTAAGCGCAGACATCAGATCAAACCCGGTCTCACCCCGCTCGGTCACAGGATTATTGAAATCAATCTTCAGAACCTTGCCCTTTCCGGCCAGAACCGGCAGCGGCATAATGGCCATCAGAGCCAGAATGCAGATTATCAGTTTTCTATTCATATCAAGGATTTACCAACATTCCATTAATCCATTCCCTGGCGGCCTCAATCAGAGTATCCACGCCACGGGCCTTGTCACTGTCAGTCAGACTGACCTGCTGATGGGGGTCAATGCCGCCCTCAACATGTTCTCCACGCGCATCGAATGACGGGGCCGATGAAAACCTTACAGACCATCCGTTGGGCAGTTCCGATGAAATGGGCATACCTCCGCCACCGCCTGTCATGTCACCAATAAGACGGACCTTGGGCATTTCCTTCATCATGACCGCAAAGTCATTCGCAGCACTGAAACAGCCACGGTTCACAATAAGAGCGACCGGCTTCTGCCAGCGCAGATTGTTCTTGGCCGGACTGATATATGTCGGTATAAGCTCTGAAAAATCATTGTGTCCCGGGCCATCCTTATAACAGGTATAGCCCACGAGAATCTTCTCATTCGTAAATCTTGCAGCCAGAGTTTCGGCCGATGAGACACTGCCCCCGCCGTTGTCACGGATGTCAATGATAAGACCATTGCACAGACTGAGATAATGAAGCACAGCGTCTAGTCTTGAATCCGATACGGAACTTTGAAAAGACTCAATTACAATGTACCCTATGTTGTCTTCCAATACGGTATACTCCATCAGGCCGGCCATCTTGGAATCATCACCCAGATATATGTCACGCAGTTCTTTGGAATAGTTTGACGGGTAATCGGTCTTCCAATGCCAATTGCGTCCCACATCATACGTGCCATAAAGATTCACATGGCCGTCCTGCAGTTCGGAGAGCATATTAGCCAGAACCTCAAACAGAGCCATTTGCGTCATATTGTCTGAAATGGCAGCCCTGTATCTGTCATGGACCTCATTCCAGTCCACGCCCAACTCCTGTTTCTTGAAATCAAAGAAGCAGTAATGCTCATCCATGATATGCCACAATGCCTCAAAATTACCCATGGCGGTATTGGCGAACATCATCCCGTTCTCGGACTTGCCACATGAAACGGTCACAAGCAATGCTGCTGCGCAAAGCAGGAATGTGATTATTGTCTTCTTCATCGGCCGTTATATTTGCGTTCGAACCTGTGCGTGAGTCCGACCATGAAAGAACTGTGGCTCAATCTGGTATTCTTTCCACCCAGCCTGTTCGACATATAGTCAACGTTGAATGCCACCCTGACCTGATTTCTGCCAGCAGGAACCGACAAGGCCAGATCCTGACAGAACGCCGGCGAATTTAGCGGGCACACAAAATGCAGAGTGCGGCCATACTGGCTGTTCTTGTACATAATCCAATAAAGCTGATCATAGTCCGGGGCATAACCAATGCCGGCAAGAGGCAGATACAGAGTGGCCTGGAATGCCATGGGATAGCCTGCTATCCTGAAACGTAATGTATTGTCAGCCATGAAACCCAATGCGGCATATCCATCGGCAGTAGCCGGATTGTTCGAATTACGCCGGTTATAAAGTCCGCTTATGCTCAGCATTGCGGCAGGACCTATCATAAGGTCATCGGCCTGAGTCGAAACGATGGTATGTCCCCAACCGTAAAAAGCGTCCAGCTTGGCATGCATCTGGGAACCGCTGCCATTGTCGTCCTGCATCACGGAATACTGCAGACTGTAATGTGAGCGTCTGTACTGGAAAAGACGGTCGGTACCGTGACAGGACAAGCGGTCATTGCTGACCACATACTGAAAGCCCGAATATGGTCTTGGAGAAAGGTATTCCTCCAATGTCAAAGCCTTGCCCACGCCTAAGGAGACATTCCCGACCACTTCTCCCTGCTGTGGCATGGCGCCAACCATTGACTGCTGGCCACACAGCGGAACTGCGGTCAGGACAGACAGGGCAAAGGCCAGCACCCGTTCAGAAAAGTGAAAGTTGACCGTCATTGCCGTTCTCATCAATTTCCTCTTCATCCAAAGATTCCTTATTCTCAGGTTCCTGAGCCGGTTCAGGCATGCGCAGCGGCTCCAGTTCCTTGACATCTGCCACGGCAAAGGTTGTCACACGGCGGCCGCGGGCCTTGACGCCCTTCACCCCGACAAAGGATTCGGCGTCAATCTCCATAGGTTCACGGAAACTGTCAGCACCGCCCATAATGACTGAAAGCCGCGGATAGCAGGTGTCTGTCAGCAGTACCAGACTGCTGCCCTTCTCGTCACCCAGAATATTGATGCGCTTTGCCGTTGAATCAAGATTGAAGCGCTTCAGATACAGGAAGCCCTTCTGTGACGCGTCAAAAAGGACTGCAGTCCAGACCTTGCTGGGGTCAAACTTCTCAATGCGCAGAATTTCAGGATCGAAATGGCAGTTGGGGTCAGGATCAGTGGTGTAGTACTCACCGTTCTTCATGATCACCAACAGCTGTTCCTCCTTGTCGAACTCATCCAGATACTGGCCGTGACCGTCAAAGTCAAGACGCAGTATGTCCTTGTCAAACCAGACCTTCGGCCCTCCAAGCGTTGAAACGCCGTGGGACTTGAGTCCGATGCGCAAGACCTCATTCCTTGTCAGCAGGTTGCCCATTGACTGGCGTCCCTTGATGAGCATTTCACTGAAGTCCTTGTCAAACGCCGGTTTCTTGAGTTTGGGATTCGGTTTGAGAGTCACCCTGATTACCTCGGCCTCACCGTTGTGGTTGGCACTGAAATATGCAATCTTTGAACCCGCCTTGCCCTGGGTCAGGTCATATTCCTTGTCACGTGTTATGCCTGTGGCCGCGAACCTCTTCATGAAATAGGCCCCGTTACGTCCGTCACGATAGACCACATTGTAAATTGTACGGCGGTCGTTCTTCTTGAACACGTCAAGGTAGTGGACTCCGGTTCCTACAAACAGTTTGTCAGCCACCTTGACCACCTTGAACTTTCCGTCCTTGTAGAATATGATGACATCGTCAATTTCAGAACAGTTGCATACGTATTCATCGTTCTTGAGGGACATTCCGATGAATCCGTCAGCGCGGTTTATGTACAGTTTCTGATTGGCCTCTATGACCTTGGTGGCCACAATCGTGTCAAAGCCCTTGATTTCTGTACGGCGCGGATAAGATTCTCCGTACTTGTCCTTGAGCATCTTGAACCATTTTATTGTGACGGCGGTCATATTGGCCAGATCCCTGTCTATGCGGGCAATGTCGGACTTCATGCGGGCAATGGCCTCTTCGGCCTTGTCCTTGTTGAACTTCAGGATGCGCGCCATGCGTATCTCCATCAGTTTGAGAATGTCATCCTTGGTGACCTCACGTATCATCTTCGGGTAATACGGGGTCAGACGTTCGTCAATATGCTCACAGGCGGCATCCATGGTCGGGGCCTCTTCAAATTCGCGGTCCTTGTATATGCGTTCCTCAATGAAAATCTCCTCAAGTGATGCAAAATGCAGCTGCTCCATCAGTTCCGTGCGGGCAATCTCCAGTTCACGGCGCAGCAGTTCCAGCGTGTTGTCAACAGACTTGCGCAGCACATCACTGACCGTCAGGAAATGCGGCTTGTTGGCATCAATCACGCAGCAGTTGGGTGAAATGCTGACTTCACAGTTCGTGAAGGCGTACAATGCGTCAATGGTCTTGTCCGATGACACACCGGGCGCCAGGGTGATTCTTATCTCCACCTTGTCAGCGGTCAGATTCTCGACCTTGCGGATCTTGATTTTGCCCTTTTCACCGGCTTTTACTATCGATTCGCACAGCGTCATCACGTTCTCTCCGTACGGAATCTCATTGATGACAAGCGTCTTGTTGTCGGCCTCCTTTGAAATCTTGGCACGGATGCGCACCATGCCGCCGCGTTCACCGTCATTGTATCGGGCCACGTCAACGGCACCGCCTGTCTGGAAATCAGGATAAAGGTGGAATTCCTCTCCTTTCAGATATGACACTGCGGCATCACACAGTTCATTGAAGTTATGCGGAAGTATCTTGCATGACAGACCTACAGCAATGCCTTCTGCCCCCTGGGCCAGCAGCAGCGGGAACTTGACCGGCAGAGTCACCGGTTCCCTGTTGCGGCCGTCGTATGATGCCTTCCATTCCGTAGTCTTGGGGTTGAACAGGGTCTCAAGCGCAAACTTTGAAAGGCGGGCCTCAATGTAACGCGGTGCGGCGGCTTTGTGTCCGGTAAGGATATTGCCCCAGTTACCCTGACACTCAATGAGCAGGTCCTTCTGGCCCATCTGGACCAGAGCGTCACCTATTGAAGCGTCACCGTGCGGATGGAACTGCATGGTATGGCCCACAATGTTGGCCACCTTGTTGAAACGGCCGTCATCAAGCCGCTTCATGGAATGCAGTATTCTGCGCTGCACAGGTTTGAGTCCGTCAACAAAATGAGGCACTGCACGTTCCAGTATCACGTATGATGCATAGTCCAGGAACCAGCCCTGATACATGCCGGACAGTTTGTGGCGTATCATGCCGCTGTCATCAACCACAGGCTGATAGCTTGAATGTCCCGTTTCCTGGCTTTCATCAGCGTTCTGCTGTATCTCATCATCAAATTCTTCACTCATTTCCATCCAATGTTATGACTGCGAATTTACTGCTTTCCGCCGACATTTCAAAGTCACCTTATTTATATTATTTTGGACTCCGGAAAGCCCTTTTTATAAATAAAAGAAGTACCTTTGCGGAAATTTTCCGGATAACAGCATATTATGGCACAAGAAGACGTTTTCAAAAAGATTGTTGCGCATTGCAAAGAGTACGGTTTCGTATTCCCTTCAAGTGAGATTTATGACGGTCTGGGCGCTGTCTATGACTACGGCCAGCTGGGTGTTGAAATGAAGAACAACATCAAGACATACTGGTGGCAGAGCATGGTCCTGCTGCATGACAACATTGTCGGTATTGATTCTTCAATCTTCATGCATCCCACCATCTGGAAGGCATCGGGCCACGTCGATGCGTTCAATGACCCCCTCATTGACAACCGCGATTCAAAGAAGCGCTACCGCGCAGACGTTCTGATTGAAGACCAGATTGCAAAATATGACGAAAAGATTGAAAAGGAAGTAGCCAAGGCAAAGAAGCGTTTCGGCGATTCATTCGATGAAGCCAAGTACCGCGCCACCAGCGCCAACGTACTTGAGCACGCAGCAAAGCGTGACGCACTTCACGAGCGTTTCAAGAAGGCCATGAATGACGGCAACCTTGACGAACTCAAGCAGATCATTCTTGATGAAGAGATTGTATGTCCCATAAGCGGCACGCGCAACTGGACCGATGTCCGCCAGTTCAACCTGATGTTCTCGACCGAAATGGGTTCCACAGCTGACAGCAACATGAAGATATACCTGCGTCCGGAAACCGCACAGGGCATTTTCGTAAACTACCTGAACGTACAGAAGACCGGCCGCATGAAGATTCCTTTCGGCATTGCTCAGATAGGAAAGGCTTTCCGCAATGAAATTGTTGCCCGTCAGTTCATATTCCGCATGCGTGAATTCGAACAGATGGAAATGCAGTTCTTCATCAAGCCCGGTACTGAACTGGACTGGTTTGCAAAGTGGAAGAAGACACGTATGGCATGGCATCAGGCCCTTGGTTTCGGTGCTGACCACTACCGTTTCCATGACCATGACAAACTTGCCCACTACGCCAACGCCGCTACAGACATCGAATTCCTCATGCCTTTCGGTTTCAAGGAAGTTGAAGGCATACACTCCCGTACAAACTTTGACCTGTCACAGCACGAAAAGTACAGCGGCAAGAACATCAAGTACTTTGACCCTGAGACTAACGAAAGCTACACTCCGTACGT
Source organism: Candidatus Colenecus caballi (assembly GCA_018065615.1). Lineage (GTDB taxonomy): Bacteria > Bacteroidota > Bacteroidia > Bacteroidales > Bacteroidaceae > Colenecus > Colenecus caballi. The sequence goes on from JAGHSY010000096.1 coordinate 7,975, forward strand.
CATTGAGACTTCAATCGGCGTTGACCGCATGTTCCTGAGCATAATGTGCGCCTCATATGAGGAACAGGCTCTTGAAGGCGGTGACACGCGTACCGTTCTGCACCTGCCCGCACCTCTGGCTCCAATCAAGCTTGCAATTCTGCCTCTGGTCAAGAAGGACGGACTGCCAGACCTTGCACACAGCATCCAGAATGACCTGAAGTTCCATTTCAACTGCCAGTATGACGGAAAGGATTCAATTGGAAAGCGCTACCGCCGTCAGGATGCCATAGGCACTCCGTACTGCGTGACCGTTGACCACCAGTCTCTTGAAGACCAGACCGTAACCCTGCGCAACCGTGACACCATGGAACAGCAGCGTGTCAGGATTGCAGACCTTTGCGGAATCCTTCAGGACAAAGTATCAATAACCAGCGTACTCAAAACTCTCTGATCATGAAACGGATTCTGGCCTTTTCCCTGACTCTTCTCACCGCAGTGTTCTCTTTCATATCATGCAAAGAGACTGAAGCCTATGATGACAAAGCCGATTGGGAAAACCGCAACAGGGCATTCATGGAAAATGTCGTATCGCAGTACACGGCATCACCGGCCAATGTTGCGACCGCTCAGGAAGGCCAGATTTTCAGGCTTCTTTCTTATAAACTGGATCCGTCAAAGGATTGGGACCCGCTGACTTCATACGTTTACTGCAAAGTCATTGAACGTTCCGAGAACACCGGTTCACCCTGTTTTTCAGACAGCGTAAAGATCAACTACCGCGTCAGACTGATGCCGACCGATGACTACCCGCAAGGACAGGTCATTGACCAGTCATACAGAACAGACAAACTTAATCCGGAAGTCAACATACCGTATCCGTTCTGCATTTCAGGACTGATTGAAGGCGTATCCACGGCACTCATGTACATGCATACCGCAGACACATGGCTTCTGTACATTCCATATCAGTTAGGATACGGAACCGGTGCCAAGTCCGATATCCCGGCATATTCAACCCTTTTATTTGAAGTGAATCTGGCAGGGTTTGCAAGGACTGGAGCCAGTCTGTAACTCAGAAAACAAACACCAATATCATACAAAACATTAATTATCATGGCAAAAATCCAAGGTGCTATCACAGTTGACAGCGAACGCTGCAAAGGCTGCGAGCTCTGCGTCAGCACATGTGACAAAGGCGTCATCGGCATGTCTGACAAAGTCAACAGCAAGGGTTACCATTACGCTTACATGGTCAGCCCCGAAGCATGTGTAGGTTGTACAAACTGTGGCATTATCTGCCCGGACGGAGTAATATCGGTCTATAGGGTAAAAGTTGAAGAATAACTATGGAAGAAAGAGAATTGAGACTGATGAAAGGCAACGACGCCATTGCAGAAGCTGCAATCCGCGCCGGATTCGATGCCTTTTACGGATATCCCATCACTCCGCAGACTGAAGTCATGGAATATCTCATGGAGACCGATGCCACGGCCCGTACCGGCATGGCTGTTCTCCAGGCCGAGAGTGAAGTATCCGCCATCAACATGGTTTACGGTGGCGCATCGACAGGACACAGAGTAATGACGTCATCTTCGAGCCCCGGCATCAGCCTTATGGCCGAAGGCATTTCATACATTGCAGGTGCGGAACTCCCATGCCTGCTCATAAACGTATCACGCGGCGGCCCCGGACTTGGAACCATCCAGCCCAGTCAGGCCGACTATTTCCAGACCGTAAAAGGCGGCGGACACGGTGACTACAAACTGCTCACCCTTGCCCCCTCATCGGTCCAGGAACTGACAGATTTCATTCCGCTTGGCATTGACCTGGCATTCAAATACCGCAACCCGACCATGATTCTGGCCGACGGTGCACTGGGTCAGATGATGGAGAAGGTGGCACTGCCGCCTCAGCGTCCGCGTCTGGCAGAATATCCCGACTGGGCCACCAACGGCACACCAAGAGGCAAGGAACGCCGTTTCATCACATCATTGAACCTTCTTCCAAAGGAGCATGAACTGGTGAACATACGCCTTCAGGCCAAATACCGCGAAATGGAAAAGAACGAAGTCCGCTATCAGGAATTCATGTGTGACGATGCCGAATACATCATAGTCGCATTCGGTATCATTGCACGTATAGCCCAGAAGGCTATTGAAATAGCACGTGAAAACGGACACAAGATAGGTCTTTTCCGCCCCATCTCCCTCTATCCTTTCCCAATGGACCAGATCAAGGCCCTTGCAGAGAATCCACGCGTCAAGGGTTTCCTTTCAGTGGAACTGAGTGCCGGACAGATGATTGAAGACATCCGCCTTGCTGTGGAAGGCCGCAAGCCGGTAGGTTTCTTCGGCCGTCAGGGAGGTATGGTACCCACCCCGGGCGAAGTTGAGGAAGCTCTTTACAAGCAGTTCAATATCAAATAAGGAACCATGGAAGTAAACGAAATAATCAAACCTGAGAACCTGGTCTATAAGAAGAGCAGGCTCATGAGAGAAAAACCATTCAATTTCTGCCCCGGCTGCGGTCACGGCGTAGTTGTCCGCACCATTGCCGAAGTAATTGAAGAAATGGGCATTGAACATGACGTCATAGGCATTTCACCTGTAGGCTGTTCTGTATTCCTTTATGATTTCTACAATTTCGATGTTGTAGAAGCGGCCCATGGCCGTGCCTGTGCTGTAGCTACCGGCATCAAGAGAGTTCAGCCATCAAAATACGTTTTCACCTATCAGGGAGACGGTGACCTTGCTGCCATAGGTACAGCTGAGACCATGCATGCCTGCAACCGCGGAGAAAACATTGTCATAGTATTCATCAACAACGGCATATACGGAATGACCGGCGGCCAGATGGCTCCCACCACTCTTGAAGGCATGAAGACCACAACCTGCCCGCGCGGCCGCGATGTCAGGACCATGGGTTATCCGCTCAACATCACCCCGCTGCTGGCACAGCTGCCGGGCGTCTGCTATGTGACCCGTCATTCTGTGCATACGCCGGGCAACGTACGCAAACTTAAGAAAGCACTGCGTACTGCATTTGAGAACCAGCGTGACAAGAAGGGCACTTCAATAGTTGAAGTTGTTTCCAACTGCAACTCCGGTTGGGGTATGACGCCAAAACAGGCCAACGAATGGATGGTAGAGAACATGTTCAAGAAATACCCACTTGGTGACATGAAGGTCGATGGCAAACTTGTCATGGACATGAATGAGCCACGATAAAAACATACAGTATCATGACAGAAGAAATCATCATTGCCGGATTCGGTGGACAGGGAGTCCTGTCCATGGGCAAGATAATGGCTTATTCAGGTTTCGTACAGGGACTTGAGACCACATGGATACCTTCATACGGCCCGGAAATTCGCGGAGGTACAGCAAACGTCACAGTCATACTCAGTGACAAGCCCATCAGTTCGCCAATTCTCCAGTACTACTCGACTGCCATCATCCTTAACCAGCAGTCACTTGACAAGTTTGAAGAGACCATCAAGCCCGGTGGTGTTCTGATATATACTCCAAGTACCATAACCCGCAAGCCTACCCGCACGGACATCAAGATTTACCCAATCAGGGCCATTGAAGAAGCAGCCAAAATCAATGCTACAAAGGTCGCAAACATGTTCCTGCTTGGCGCATTCATGAAGATTCGTCCTATTCTTGATTTGGAATGGGTTATGAGAGCCATCAAGCACTCTGTATCAGAGCGTAACTGGAAATACCTGCCGCTGAACGAACAGGCCATAAAAGCCGGCATGGAACTGGTAAAATAAACTCTTACGCCCCCATTTATGAGAGCAAAAGTCATATCAGCAGTATTGGCAGCCGCATTGTCATTTGGCAATGCCGCTGCCAAAACTTTCAGTCCCGATTTCAGGTTTGCCGCCGACATGGGAACCACCGGCATCGGATTTGAATTGGAATCAAGTCTGAATGAATACCTGCAAGTCAGAACCGGTTTTGACTGGATACCCCATTTTGAATACCCCATGCATTTCAGCATTCAGGTGGGTAATGACAGTGATCCAGGCTATGATGAGCAGGGACGTTCACGATTTGACCGCATGGCCGGATACCTGCAGGATATGACAGGTTTTGAGATTGACCAGCAGGTTGACATGATTGGCGAGCCCAGTTTCTGCAACTTCAAACTTCTTGTTGACGTCTTTCCATTCAAGAACAAGCACTGGTATTTCACCTGCGGCTTCTATGCAGGTCCGTCAACCATAGGCCGTGCCAGTAACACGACTGAGGACATGACCACACTGCTTTCCGTGGCCATGTACAACAACATGTATGACAAGATTTATGACATTGAAAACAATCCTGACAGTGAACTGGACGGCGTTTTTCTTGGAATGGAACTTCCGCCAATGATCAACGACAAGATTCTCAATGCCGGAAGAATGGGCATGCATGTAGGTGATTTCCCTGACGGCAAGCCATACATGATGGAGCCCGATGAAAACAACATGGTGAAAGCCGAAATGAAGGTGAATGCCTTCAAACCTTATCTTGGCGCAGGGTACAGAGGACTGATAGACAAGAAGAACGACAGGCTGAACTTTGCCGCCGATGCCGGTTTGCTGTTCTGGGGTGGCACACCAAAAGTCTATACGCATGACGGTACCGAAATAGTACAGGGGCTTGACAACGTGATAGGCCAGGTAGGCCGGTACACAAAACTGGTCAAACCTATGAAAGTCTTTCCGGTACTCAACCTGAGCGTTTCCTACAGGCTGTTCAAATGAAAAAGGTTCCCGAACTTGGGAACCTTTTTCATTATTCTACTACCAGTTTCCGGTTACCTATTATATATATGCCGGAAGGCAGGTCTTGAGCCTCTTCCATTGAATACAGACCGATGTACTGGCCTGAGAGATTGAACACCTTCTGCTTTTCTGCAAGCGTCACTGCAGCGGCTGAAGCTATAATATACTCTTCTTCCGTCATGACAGGTATCTGTGCAGGCAGTGCTGCGCAACCGTCAAGATATGAACTGTTTGCATCAAGATTACCTGTTGTCCTTGTAATAAAGCCAAGGCGACCGTCTGACATTTCACCAAGAACGCGCATAGATGACGTGCATGGAGTAATAGCGTTAGGGTTCTTCTTTACTCTCTGAGGATTGTTGAAGAAAACGCCCTTTAGCAAATTGTCACCAGGTGCTGAAGCATAAGAATAAACCAAATCCAACTTGTTGTCAGCCGGACTGTCTGATGAACATTCTATAAGAACCGGTGTCTTTGCCGGCACAACATTGCCCTCAAATTCTTTGATTACAGCAGCAATTCCATCAACTTTATACACGTACCAGACCTTCATGCCTGAACCCTTGAGAGAGAATCCGAAATCGGCATAGAAAGGTCTGAACTTGCGGCCTGCTATTGTAACAGGTGTTATTCCGAACCATTCATCACCTGTACCTATTTTTGACACCCGCCATTTGCGGTAGTCACCTTTACGGTCAGTACCCATGGCACCTTTGTCAATATTTGAAGTCTCATTGTCACACAGATACTTGCCTTCAGCGTAAACCTCAAAATAGCCGTCAGTCTTCTGATAGACATTCACGTAATAATCTATAATCTGGTGAACGCCTGTACCCTGTGACTGCATATCATAATAATCACCGGAATCATTGGTACCTTTCTTTGTGATATAAATTACCGATGCAGGGTCAGACAATGTTCTGTCATGGTTCTTCCACAATTGCAGTGCTCCCATTTCGGCCGTTGTCGCCTGGTAGTTTATTGATCCTGTGCAGTCACAGACATAAACATAACGTTGGGAGCCTTTATTCTGTACACGATAATAACCGTCTCCTGCCAGCTGTGCAAAGGAAACAGAACTGAATAAAGACAATAAAGAAAGAAGTATCAGTTTTTTCATAGGCATAATACAAAACAGGCCAGTCCGATTTCAAATTCGGACAGGCCTGTCTTAAAAGTTTATCTTATCACTTTATTACACAAATGCAAGAACGGTTGAGCTGATTTTCTTCACCCTTGTAAGTGTCTGTACCACCAAGGGCATCAACCTGAATGCGTGACTCATCAATACCAGCGTCAACAAGAGCCTTACGGACAGTTTCTGCACGCTGTTCTGAAAGTTTCTGGTTGTATTCAGCATTACCTGTCTTCTTATCGGCAGAACCGGTAATGAGAATAGTGGACTCAGGATTCTCATTCAGGAAATCAATCATCTTGCGTACCTTATACCTTTCGGTAGCAGTGTACTGAGACTGGTTGATCTTGAAGTAAACCTCTTCATACAGTTCCTTTGAAACCTTCTCTACAACTACTTCTACAGGCTTTTCAACAATCTTCTCTACCGGTTCACATGCAGGAGCATAGTCAGCTGCATCTGAAACAGGAATCATCTTTTCTGCAGGCTTGCGGTCAGCAGGCTTGCCGAAACGGTAAGTCACACCGGCCATTGCATTGAAATACCAGTCTGCATTGTCAGCCTTCTTTGAGTTGTAATGGTCACCAAGAAGGTTTGCCTGCAGTTCAATACCGGCGCTCCAGTTGTCATTGAAACGATAGTCCACATTACCTCCGAAACGGAAATTCAGGAATGCCTTTGAACCTTCCCAGAGATAGCTCAGACTTGTCTCAGAAGGATCAGCATCTGCTCTGTAGAATGAAGGGAGCTGGTCATTGACGCTCTTGGCTTCATCATTGCCGAATGCAATGTTGGCACCAATGCCTGCAAACAGACCGGCGGCAATCTTACGGTCGGGGTTGAAACCGCCGCAAAGGTTGGTCAAATCAAACATGGCATCAATTGAAGGAGCCACATAATTCCACTTCCAGTAGAGATCATCACCATTAGCGCTTTCAGGAAGCCACTTTCCGTTGATACCGGCCTTGCTCTGCCAGGCGTTGACAGACAGACGGGCTGCGAACACGGGAGTGAACTGATAGCCTACACCCAGCTGGGCTGTCGGAGACAGCAGATTGCTGAATCCGACTTCACCCAACGTATACTGGCCACCCACATGACCCTGGATGAACAGATGACGGTTGAAAGTATAGTCATACTTCTGTTCGTCACCCTCGTCCTGAGCCTTGGCGGGCATTGCAACACATACCATTGAAAGTACTGCTGCTGCGAATATTCTAAATGTCTTCATTGTTATCACAATTTCAGATTATTACTGAACTTTGATATAGAATCTGTTAGCGGCAATACGACCGTTGTAGTCAATTGCTGAATAGTAAATCACATAAGTGCCGGCAGCCTCCGGTTTGAAGTCAATGCCGTAGCGTCCGCCATCTATTACCTGATTGAAGTATGATCCACAATTGGAGTTAGTGCTGGTAGTCATTGTACCGCCATCGGTAACATCAACAATAGCAATGTACTTCTTATACGCAGGAGCAAGCAATTCTGCAGAATATGATGTCGGATAAAGAATCATTTGCTTACCTACAGCACCATTGGCAACAGACGGATGGGCAGCGTCGTTACTAACCGGATGCATATTGCCATCAACACCTTCATAAACCAGTATGGGCTGAAGAATGGCACCGGCACCTGAAGTACTGAGCACGCTGTTCAGTCTGTTGATCATTGAATTTATTCTGCCAGTTATAGAATTCAACTTGCTGATGTAGCCGCTGAATGCCGAATTGATGTTATTCTTAAGATCATCAAGCATACCATTGACACCGGCATCCATATTAATTTCAATCTTATTCAATTTATTGGTCACCCAAAGATTGATCTGAGCAATCATTGCATTGATTTCTGAATTGATTTCAGTTTGAGTAGCATCGGTAAAGCCAGCAAGTTCGCCTGCAAGTTTCGTTCCAAGATCTGTCAAATCAGCAGACTGTGTCCCTAAAGAAGGATTGCTGAATTCCACAATAACATTACCAAGACTAGTAAATGTTATTGACGGTATTGTAATTGTCACACCTGTTATGTCAAAGTCTCCAAGATCCGGCATAACAAATGTAGGTACAAATGTTGACAAATCACCGATTGGAGAAATTGTCGGGATGGAAATACCGGCGCCCATACCGTTCATTGCGCTGAATGAGAGAGGCTTGACTGCTGTAGCTGCAACATCGTAATATGATGTGATGTTGTGTGTTCCAAGACTGTCAGTCCATGTGGTCTTGACTGCCTGAGCATCAAGCTTGGTCTGGAACAAATCAAACACGGCACCTGCAATTCCGCCAAGATCAATCTGTTTGTTCATCAGTTTCTTAACAACTGCCTTGAGCTGGGCCGGATCCACACTGATTTCAGGCTTGATGCTTTCAACATCATTGGCAAGAACAGTTACAGGAGCCTCATAGAAACCGGTGCTGTCAGTAGATGCGCCACGGGTACGGAAGCCGAACTGGAGTTTGTCTGATGAATGTGTCAGTTCGCCTATTGTAGCCTTGCTTTCCTCACCGATACTGTTCACGAACTTGAATGTATAGGTCGAATCAATTTCAACCTCGTTCGGGTTGACGGTCAGATATATCTTACCAAGAGCAACAGTGTCATTATTGGCAGGAATGACATCTCCGGCTGCCAACGAAATAGGTGTAACAGTACCGATGTTTGCTGCTTCTGTTGCAGAAAGCATATATGCGGACGGGGTATCATAAATCAGAGCCGATGAAGGAGAAGTTCCGTCAATTGCAGGGAATTCTGCATCGTATGCAGCCTCACCGTAGTAACCCATCAGAATGTTGTTCTTGATTCCGCCAGGCAGTGCAAAGTAACCGAATGTCGGGTTCAGAGCGCCCTGGACATACAGGCTGGTGATACGTTTCTTTTCAGCATCGAACAGAGAGTCAACTCTGTGTTCCAAAGTATCAACGCGCATCTCCAGAGTGTCAATACGGAGCTTCAAAGTATCAATTCTCCAGCCAAGAGTGTCAAGACGACGTTTGATTGTGTCAATTGACATGTAGAGAGTATCAACACGACGTCTCAATGTGTCAATGCTCATGAAGACTGTATCTATTCTGAGCTTGAGGGTATCAATGCGGAGGTCGAGAGTGTCAATGCGAAGATCAAGAGTATCAACGCGAAGGTTTACTGTATCCACTCTAAGATTGACAGTATCTATTCTCTTGCTGAGAGTATCCATCTTCCAGATAATGGTATCAATCTTACTCAATATGTATTCAGTCTTACTGTAAAGGCTGTCAACATCTTTTCTCAGTGAATCAGTTCTATAATACAAAGTATCCTTAAGGCTGTCAACACGCATATCCAGAGTGTCAATTCTGCCTTTGATTGTATCAAGAGTTCTGAATACTGAATCGAATCTGGTATTGCAGTTGATACGGCATCTTTCCTGCCTGTCGGCCAGGGTATCAATTGAATCCATCAGAACCTTATACCTTGAACGGATGGAATCAAAAGCCATGTTGTAGCGGCTGATGATAGTGTCATAAAGATCGCTGTCAGCGTCCTTCAATTCCTGCTTGACGCGGAATACGTCCTCGTCATAATCTCTACACGAACCGACCAGGCCGATGCTCATGATGGCAAAGGCCAGGGTCAAATAACCGAATAGTTTCTTTTTCATTTGAATTGTATTAAGTTAAAATAATCAATTTTCACTTGAGAGCGCGAAGATACAACAAAATCCCCATATACGCGTACATATATATATAAAAAAAAGCCCCGGCGGGGCTTCATTCATTTTCTGGAATCCTTATTCCTTATTTCCACACGTTTTATCTTGCCGCTTATAGTCTTCGGCAATTCATCTACAAATTCAACGACACGCGGATATTTGTAAGGAGCGGAAACCTTCTTGACATGGTTCTGGATTTCCTTTATCAGCGCATCCTTGTCAGGAAAATTCTTATATTCCTTAGATAAAATAATTGTCGCCTTCACCACCTGCCCGCGGACCTCGTCAGGAACCCCGGTCACTGCACATTCCACTACAGCAGGATGTGTCATGAGCGCGCTCTCCACCTCAAACGGTCCGATGCGGTAACCTGAACTCTTGATTACATCGTCCGTACGGCCTACAAACCAGTAATAGCCGTCACCGTCACGCCAGGCAACATCGCCGGTATGATAGACTCCATCGTAATGGACGGTTTTTGTCAGTTCCGGATTATGGTAATACTCCTCGAACAGCCCCAACGGGACACGCTTGTCTGTATGTAAGATAATTTCACCGCTCTCTCCATCCTCGGCCGAACGCCCGTCCGCAGTCAGAAGATCCATATCGAAAGCCGGATTGGGAACGCCCAGCGAACCGGGTTTGGGTTTCATCCACGGGAATGTGCCTATTGTCATTGTCGTTTCAGTCTGACCGAAGCCTTCATGAATTTCAAGACCTGTATGTTCCTTCCAGAAATCAAAAACGCTCGGATTCAACGGTTCTCCTGCCGTAGTGCAGTATTCAAGAGAACTCAAATCATACCGGGAAAGATCCTCACGAATCAGATAGCGGTAAATGGTTGGAGGCGCACAGAATGAGGTCACATGATACTGGGCCATTTTTGAAAGTATATCCGATGGCGTGAATTTCTCGTGATCATAAACAAAGACAGCCGCACCAGAAATCCACTGTCCGTACAGCTTGCCCCACACGGCCTTCCCCCAACCGGTGTCGGCCACCGTCAGATGCAGGCTGTGTTCACCCACATTATGCCAGTATCGGCCTGTCACAATATGTCCCAGCGGATAGAGGAAATTATGTGCTACCATCTTCGGATTGCCGCTTGAGCCCGATGTAAAGTACAGCAGCATGACATCATGGTTGTCATTGACATGAGCAGGACGGACAAAAGGTTCCGCAGCGGCCATACCCTCATCCATGCTCAGCCAACATTCATCCTTATAAGAACCGGTAGCCACCAGATATTTCACAGAAGGAGCGTCAGCAAGACATTCGTTCACATGCTGAATCATGATTGGCTCACTGGCGCAGACAATCATTTTGATCTGAGCCGAATTTGCCCTGTATATAAGGTCTTTAGCGGTCAGCAGATGTGTGGCGGGAATAGCTACAGCACCCAATTTGTGCAATGCTATTATAGAAAACCAGAATTCTGCACGACGCTTGAGCATCATCATGACGCAGTCGCCCTTCCCTATTCCAAGAGACCGGTAGAACGATGCCACCTGATCTGACTTGCGCTTTATGTCAGCAAAAGTATAGCGTTCTACAGCGCCCTCATCATTGGTCCAAAGAAGAGCCAGCTTGTCAGGCTGCTCCTGCGCCCAGGCATCAACCACATCGTATGCGAAATTGAAATTGTCCGGGACAATTATTTCAAAGTTCTTCTGGAAATCCTCCAGAGATTCGAACTCTATTTTCCGTAAGAATTTTTCCAGCATTTTGCAATCAGATTATTATGGCAAAGAACCTTGCCGGCTCACCGTTGAGAGCCCTCATTCCATGCGGCTGCAAAGCATCAAAGTATATGCTGTCTCCCGGTTCCAGAATCAGTTCCTTGCCACCAATGTTAAGCAGCAGCGTACCTTTCAGCACCAGATTGAATTCCTGTCCCTCATGTGAATTCAGATGCATGGTCTCTTCCATTTTAGGATCGACAGTCACTATGAAAGGAGAAGCCTTGGCATGCTTGAAGCCCATTGCAAGAGCCTGATACTTATATGCTTTCTGGCGTTCGATGACAGGCCCTTTGCCCTTGCGGACCAGCCAGTAGTTTGTCATAGTGGGAGCATCGCCTGCAAACAGCTCCAAAGGTTCCACACCAAGGGCCGTTGCCGCATTGCACAGGAAATTCATGGGAATGTCCGATTCTCCGGACTCATAACGTATAATGTCATCGGGTGTGACACCGCACTTTTCCGCCAGCTCAGCGGCGGACATGTCAACGTCTTCACGCAGGGAGCGCAGACGCATTGCCATAAGTTTAATCTGTTCGTTAATTTCCATATCAGACCACTTCTATTCCCTGTTCTTCGCAAAGCTTCAGGCTAAGTTCACGAAGCTTGAATTTCTGAATCTTTCCGCTGCCTGTAAGCGGGTATTCCTTCACGAAGAACACATATTTCGGAATCTTGTACCTTGCAATCTTTCCACGGCAGTAGTCGCGCACCTCATCGACTGTAAGGCTTGCGCCTTCATCAAGTATAATGAACGCACCGACTTCCTCGCCGTACTTTTTCGATGGCACTCCTGCAACCTGGACGTCACGCACGCCTTTCAGATGATACAGGAATTCCTCTATCTCACGCGGATATATGTTTTCACCGCCTCTGATTATCATGTCCTTGATGCGTCCGGTTATGCGGTAATTGCCGTTTTCGTCTTTCACGCCAAGGTCGCCGGAATGCAGATATCCGTTTTCATCAATGACTTCGGCCGTCGCCTTCGGATTGTTGTAATAGCCCTTCATTATATTGAAGCCCTTGCAGCACATCTCACCCTGAGTGCCGGCCGGCACCTCCTTGTTCGTTTCCGGATCAAGCACCCTGACATCAACGAACTCATAGTCACGCCCAACGGTTGTCCATCGGACTTCATCCGGATCATCAATTCTTGTCTGGCTCATTCCAGGTGACGATTCTGTCAGACCATAGACGCTTGTCACGCGCAGGTGCATCTTGTCCTCGACCCTGCGCATCAGTTCGATGGGGCAAAGCGATCCGGCCATAATACCGGTTCTCAGGCACGTCAGATCAAACATGTCAAACATGGGATGGTTCATTTCCGCTATGAACATTGTAGGCACGCCGTAAAGGGCGGTACATCTTTCCTTATGGACCGATGCAAGCGTCACCAGCGGGTCAAAACGTTCCACCACCACCTCTGTACAGCCGTGAGTCAGGCAGTTCATTGTTGCAAGCACCACACCGAAACAATGGAACAGGGGCACGCACACGCAAAGTTTGTCATCCTGCGTGAATTTCATGTGTTCACCGGTCAGGAATCCGTCATTCGCAATGCCGTAATGTGTCAGCATGACCCCCTTGGGGAAACCGGTCGTACCCGATGTGTACTGCATATTGACGACATCATGACAGGATACCGACTTTCTGAGACGCATGAACTCATCATCATCCGTATTCTCGCCAAGAAGCAGGATTTCTGCAGTATTATACATGCCGCGATACTTTTCCTGTCCGATGTAAACGACATTCTTCAGCTTTGGAAAGTTCGCGCTTTCCAGATGTCCGCGTTCACACTGGCGCAGTTCCGGAAGCATGGTGTATGCCATATCGACATAGTTGCTTTCCCAAGTGCCGTCAGTAAGACAAAGCGTATGCATATCGGAATCACGGCACAGGTATTCAAGCTCACTCTGTTTGTAGTTCGTGTTTACCGTAATGCACACGGCGCCTATCTTGGCGCATGCATACAGGAACGTAAGCCAGTCCGGCACGTTCTGAGCCCAAAGTCCCACATGTGTACCTTTGGTAACGCCAATTGCTACAAGTCCGCGGGCCATATCGTCAACCCTGTCGTTGAACTGCTTCCATGTGAAGCGCAGGTCACGGTCAGAATAGACAATGTATTCCCTGTCAGGAGTCACCTGAGCCCAATGCTCAAGATAATCACCCAGAGTCTTCTCAGATAGCTGATACATGGCAGAATCAGATTGGAGTGTAAACTACGGCAAGGATACGGGCCTGCTGGCCTTCAAATCCGTGGACGTGATGCCTGACTATGGAATCATAGTATATGCTGTCTCCCTTTTCAAGCAGATAGGTATTCTTGCCATAGACAACCTCGACAAGTCCGTCAAGGACATAAATGAATTCTTCACCCTCATGGGACGATGCTGCGAATTCCGCATTGCCGGCAGGAAGAATGTCAATGACAAAAGGTTCAATATGACGGTTTTCCTTGCCTTCTGAAAGAGAATGGTAAATCATATTCTCATGACCTTCGGAACCGTGATTTGAAAAGCGGACACTTTCACGCTCTTCCTCATGGCGGCTGACTACAGCGCCCACGCCCTGCTGGTCATCAAGGAAAGTACCCAGTCGGACGCCCAGAACACGGGCAATCTTGATAAGCGGTGCAAGTCCCGGCAGGGGACCGTCATTTTCAATGGCCTTAATCTGCTCAACAGGCAGCTGGGCACGCTCCGCCAACACCTCAATTTCCATCTCCTTGGATTCTCTCAAAGAGCGGATCTTCTTTCCAACAGATACTTTTGTATTCATATATTTCGCATTATTATACGGAAATAACCGTACCAACCTGCAAAATTACAAAAAAGTCAGCATACCGGACTTTACTTTTCAAAATAAACAAAAATGTATTTTTTAAATAATGTGTATTCCGATTATATTATTATCTTTGCATCAAAGAAAAAATGCATCAGATGACAGAAGAGAACGACATCATCCAGACCAATTATTCCGCATCGAACATTCAGGTGCTGGAGGGACTGGAGGCAGTGCGCAAGCGCCCTGCAATGTACATAGGAGACATCAGTGAAAAGGGTCTTCACCATCTTGTATATGAAGTTGTAGACAACTCAATAGATGAATCAATGGCGGGCTACTGCACCCACATTGAGGTCGCAATCAATGAAGACGGCTCAATTTCAGTGCAGGACAACGGCCGCGGTATCCCGGTTGACATGCATCCCAAAGAGCACAAGTCCGCACTTGAGGTCGTAATGACAGTGCTCCATGCCGGCGGCAAGTTCGACAAGGGTTCATACAAGGTTTCAGGCGGTCTGCACGGTGTAGGCGTGTCATGCGTGAACGCCCTGTCAACGAAAATGGTTACGGAAGTGTTCCGTGACGGCAAGATTTACCGTCAGGAGTATTCAAAGGGCAAGCCCGTCACAGGTGTCGAATGCGTAGGCACATCGGACCTGAGGGGCACGCGCCAGACATTCTGGCCGGACGGTTCCATCTTCACTACCACAGAATACAAGTATGACATTCTTGCAGCGCGTCTGCATGAACTTGCATTCCTGAATGCCGGACTGAAAATTTCCCTTACAGATTACCGCGTAATGGAAGAAGGCCAGCCAAAGAAGGACATCTACTATTCAGAGGAAGGCCTTAAGGAATTTGTCAGCTACATTGATGAAAACCGCGTCCATCTTATCCAGGAGCCTATTTATCTGAACACAGAGAAGCAGGGAGTGCCCATTGAAGTGGCAATACTTTACAATACTGAATACAAGGAGACCATCCGCTCATTTGTAAACAATATCAACACCATTGAAGGCGGCACCCATCTGGTAGGTTTCCGCACCGCACTTACCCGCACACTCAAGAAATATGCCGATGACAACAAGTTCCTTGAAAAGGCAAAAGTTGAAATTGAAGGCGAGGATTTCCGTGAAGGTCTGTCAGCTGTAATTTCAGTCAAGGTGGCAGAACCGCAGTTTGAAGGCCAGACCAAGACCAAACTGGGAAACAGCGAAGTTGCAGGTGCTGTACAGCAGGCCGTCGGTGAGGCTCTGACATTCTATCTTGAAGAGCATCCAAAGGAAGCCAAGATGATTGTTGACAAGGTCATTCTTGCCGCACAGGCACGCGTAGCTGCACGCAAGGCGCGTGAAAGCGTACAGCGCAAGAGCCCGCTTACCGGTGGCGGACTGCCCGGCAAGCTTGCCGACTGTTCGGACAAGGATCCTGCCAACTGCGAACTCTTCATCGTCGAGGGTGATTCCGCAGGCGGTTCAGCAAAGCAGGGACGTGACCGTCACACTCAGGCCATTCTGCCCATCCGCGGTAAGATCTTCAACGTTGAACGCGTCATGTGGCACAAGGCCTTTGACCATGAGGAAGTCAACAATATCATTCAGGCACTTGGCGTACGCTTCGGACTCAACCCTGAAGACTCAAAACAGGCAAACTATGACAAGTTGCGCTACTATAAGGTAATCATCATGACCGATGCCGATGTCGACGGTTCACACATCGACACCCTTATCATGACACTGTTCTTCCGCTACATGCCTGAACTCATTGAAAACGGACACCTGTACATTGCCACACCGCCACTTTATCTGTGCACAAAGGGAAAGGTCAAGGAATTCTGCTATGATGACGTTCAGCGCCAGCGTTTCATTGACACTTACGGCGGCGGCCTGGAACAGAACATCATTACCCAGCGCTACAAAGGTCTGGGTGAAATGAACCCCGAACAGCTGTGGGAAACCACCATGAATCCTGAAAACCGTCTGCTCAAGCAGGTTCACATTCAGGACGCAGCAGAGGCCGACCACATATTCTCCATGCTGATGGGTGAAGACGTAGGCACACGCCGCGAATTCATCGAACGCAACGCAACTTACGCAAACATCGACGCATAACCGTTTAAACTATCAGTAAAGGCAGTCTTTTCAGGCTGCCTTTTTTTACGCAGGTACAATTGGGATCAGCGGGAGTTTCATAGGGGAGGAGGAGGTGATGCGCAGGTTCGAACCATTTGTGTATCGAGTTTTTCCCTGGTCACGGTAGGCCGGAATGGGTCCCATATATATCCGCCTTGCCGTCACAGGTGTCTGCCCGCTCTGTTAACGAATTCATGGAACACAAAATGCCTGTATTTTGTTCCAGTATTCCGGTTTTTGAAATGGCACCCCCTCCACAAGGCTTCTGAGGCACATGGCTTCTGCCTAACTGTTTCCTGACTTTATCAATGCGTCACCCATTTGACGTCAGCCAGTCGTCGGTCTCGATGAGGTAGGCGATGTCACTCTCCTCTTTCGATGTGTAGAGCGTTCTGGGCAGGGGCTGTCGGTTGCCCTGAAGATTGATTTCCAGTGTCACGATGACCTCCGCGATTCTCAGAACGTTGTCAACGGAGTACGAACACCCTGACGCCTTGAGCAATCTCTCAAGTTC
>JAGHSY010000015.1 GCA_018065615.1 Candidatus Colenecus caballi
TCAATGAGCTTTGACGGTTTTGAGGAGGAGCACAACTGGATGCGCGGGAGTGATGTCAGTTTCAAGAGGGCCGATGCCGCCATCGACTGGCTCGTGGAAAATAACGATGTTCTGGCCTGGGATCTGATCACTTGTGTGAACCGGCGAAATCTTGATTCACTGGAACGCTTCAAGGAATATCTGATAAGCCGCGGCGTGAAGAGATGGCGCATTTTTACTGTGGCGCCAATGGGGCGTGCTGTCGATGATCCTGAACTGATGCTATCTGACCGTGAATTCATCGGACTAATGGAATTCATTGCGAAGACCCGCAGGGAAGGCCGCATCGGACTTGAATATTCGTGCGAAGGTTTTCTCGGGCCCTATGAGGGTGAAGTCCGCGACCATTATTTCAACTGCACCGCCGGAGTGAATGTCGCATCGGTTCTAAGTGACGGTTCGATATCGGGCTGTCTGAGCATACGCAGTGACTTCCATCAGGGCAACATACACACTGACAATTTCTGGGACGTTTGGGAGAACGGATTCTCAATATACCGTAACCGGAAATGGATGAAGAAGGACCAGTGTGGAAAGTGCGGCGTCTGGCGCTATTGTCACGGCGGGGCATTGCACCTTCGCGGTGAAGACGGGAAAATGCTTTCCTGCAATTATTTGAAAATCAAAAACGGATGATATGAAAATTCGCAGAATCAGAATCAGGCTTTCGTACCTGTGGTACAACATTACCCTGTCAGTCGCATCGCTGCTGCTGTCAATGACGTCACACGCGCAGAACAGACCGGATTCGGTCATTGTCACCCTTCCATCCCAGACTCCATCAACGAATTCAAATGCAATAGACATAAGTGAATTTGAAGGACTGGGAGTCACAACCGTTGACAAAGCGAAGCAACTTTACGGTCCGGCGGCGAAACTGGATATTGTTTATCCAAAGAGTGATGATCATAGCAGTACTTCCATCAGTAAGATGACCGAGGAAAAACCATATCCTTTGGTTTCCGTTGACGGTATGATTCCGAAGCCGCTGGAAATGGATAAATTTGACTGGCAGAACGATTATAAAAGCAAGAGAAAGGTTGCCAGACTTATTGGCATTCCGGCACGCAAAATCAAGGAGATTACTTTTTTGAATGACGACGCAGCTGTAACTATCTGGGGCTCACGCGGAAGAAACGGGGTCCTTGAAGTGCGGACAAAACGCCCGTAAGGTAATCATATAGTTATTATTTTACGAAAGCGGGCGAAAACATGTCATTATTAGCACTTTTCGCCCGCTTTTTTAAGTCACGATGTTGTGGCTAATGGATGCATAGCCAATTGTTTCTCAAAGTTTTCCCCGCCCTTTGGACAACTGTTTTTCCTATAAAGACAAGGCTTTTACCGAGAACACTAAAATTACTGGGCACAAACCGGACGTACGCTTAGGCCGATGTAGCGGTCGCAACTGCCCATATTTGCAGCGCTTCTGTTTGAGTAAACGCTACAAGCTTGCCACGGGTTTTCTGATTCAAGCGAGGAACACCAATAATAGCCCTGTGTGCCTTCATATAATATATCCTGTCCGTAGCGAAGTCCTGTTGCCGGCAGAAAAATTGAATTGCCGTTTATCTTACTGGTCACCACATGACCGCAAACGCCATTGCTGGTAGTCCAGTTCCATGTGCACTTTTCAAAGAGTTCCAGCCATTCATCACGGGTTGGCATACGCCAACTGCCACCCCAGTTCACACTTGCAGCATCATCGGATGCTTCAAGTTCTTTCTTCCCATCTGATGGAAAGGAATTTTTTGCCACCGCTAAGGCAATCAAGTCTTCAAAGTATATCGGGGAATCGGTTTTTGACCAGTCATAACCTTCCGGCAGAGCAGCCTTTTCTATTGGCTCTGTGATATACTTGGATAGACTGAGATTCATATCCGAATGACAGTATTTCAGATTTGCCCAATCATAGCTTGATTTGGCCGATGTCTCTGCCCAGGCAAAATGGTTGCCATAATCATCAGGCGTTTCGGCGCCGACATTGCAAGTTGCCCATCTGACGCTCAGACCCAAATCAACATAAGTATGACCGTTTTCGATACACGATGTCTGAGATTTGTCTGCACGGTTTCCATTGAAGGTATTCCTGCAACCTGGCAGGATCAATGATGCTACACAAAGCGATATGAACAATCTCCCATTCATAATTAATAGGGTTAATTCGTCATTTCCAATACTCAACCCATAGCTGCTCGGTCTCGCTCAACGTTGAGACATCGGCCTTATAGTCCGGGTCCGGAATGTACCAGGTGGTCGATTCGAAGTAGTCCTGCAGTTCTTTGCTGTTGAAAATGTAGCCCCGATGCGCAAAAGGCAGGTTCTTCGCTATGCGGCGCTGTTCCGGCGTGAAACGGGCATAAAAATCGTCTTTCGGTTCGGAACTTGAGTAATATGGAAGAGGCATGTACTGTTTTGAGAAACTTTCAAAATCATAATGACTGGGCCAAGTCCTCACTGCGGCAGATATGTTCAATTCACCGTCAGGATGAAAATTCTCCTTGTGGAATCTGATGCTGCCATGCTGCATGTGGAGCTGGACCCTGTCAGGTATGCCGGCTGCAACAGGAGCATATCTGCCCTTTCCTAAGATTTCCCATTCATCATCCGTCCTTCCAAAAGGTGGGCTGAATGTAAAACGATATGCGGTCACCCATGTCAACGAGCAAAGTGAAGTCATCAATCTGGTGGTTTGCCCAACGGTTGGCTGCTGTCAGAACGTATGGGAAATAATTGACTCTGCCATTAAAGGCAACAGACAAGTCAAAGTCATAAGTATGCTGGATGATATTCAGTCCCGGACGGAACCTGGCCTTGAAGTAATAGACATAGTCAAAAAATGCATCAAGACATTCCATTTCGTTCAGCAACCCTTCACACTCTTCTCTTGGCATGCCTTTAATCTGCCCGTCAATGACATATTTGTCTGTTACCTTGTGCCCACCACTATCATACGAGAAGCCAACGTGAGCGACATCAAATGTCTGCGGTTCACCGTTTATCACGACCTTGAAGTTCTGTATGGACGGATGCTCCGGAAATGCAGAGAACGGATCCTTGCCGAATTCGTCAGCCTCAAATCCGACCAGCAGTTCCTTTTCGGCTGATGGGTTGAAAAACTCGTAATACACATTGACCTGCATTATGTCTCCAACGCGGTTCAAGGTAAGAACTACCCTTTTGACACTGATGTCCGTTTCATTGACAGGTATCAGTTGGTTTCCAGTGGCATACAAAGCCCCATCGTTCGCAAACGCAGAAATGCATGAAAGGCAGCATACAATAAAAGGCAGGACTCTTTTCATATCTGAGTGTTTTGGGTAAGTGTAAAATTGCAATTTATCAGTGTAAATGAACTCTATATGACTTAGGTATTTTTCGCCATGGAATAGTAATGTAATACCATTCACGTGAGGATGAATGTGAAGTGATATGCTCGTCATTAATCACTGAGAAGCTGATGCTGATGCCACTGGTATCATGTCCTTCGTCAAAGAGCTTCTGTAATATCTCCTCTCCATTTGTAGTAATGGTGTCATGTCTGTCGTATTCTCTATCCTCAAAGGTGTTGACAGGACAATAATAGAATGTAATACCTTTCTTGCTGACAGAGAAGTTTTCTGATATGGTTTCTGGAACAAAGCCTGTGTTCTTCAAGTCATCTTCTATGTCAAATTGCGTAATGTTCTCATTGA
>JAGHSY010000091.1 GCA_018065615.1 Candidatus Colenecus caballi
TAATTGGAAAGGTCACCAGAAGCGGTTGAACCTGAATTGTCAGCACCACGTGTTGCTTTTGCTGCAAATGTTTCAAAACCGATTGCAATCTCAAATTCTGAAGGATTCTGCATCTCGTTCTCTGAACATGCAACGAGTGCAAGTGCAGCGAGTGAGATATAAAATAAATTCTTTTTCATAATAATGTTTATTTGTTAGTCTGTTGTTGATTGTATTATTTAGTTAACGGTTACATCTCCTGAAGCTATTACATCGAAACCGCATACTGAATGTACATCAAATAAGATTGCCTGTGGGCCAACTGTAATTGTGTAAGTTACATGTGAGTCAGTACCCCAAGTCTGTGCTGCTGAAAGTGTAGCCTCCTGATCCTGGAAGAGCTCATTGTTCAGAGTATAGGTCAATGTGAATTTCAGTGTTTCTGCAGCAATAGCCTGAGGAACCATTATGAAATCCTTGCCGGTTAATGCAGTTGCAGTTGTTGTCAGTGTCATGTCTGAATCAATAAGATTCTGAGTATCTCCAGAAGCTGTGCTAGCCTGTGCCCATTCGCTTACGTCAAGAGTTTCCCATGTGCCATCGAACTTTTTCTGAGTGAAATTGCCATCTGCACCATTGTAAGCAGTCATTTTCATGCTCTTGACAATAAGAACGTCACTGCTTGCAAGACTTGGTGATTTCTTGAGTGCAAATGAAATCTTTGCCATAATGTGATGGAAATCAAATTGTACCTTGTAAGTCGAAGTAAGGTCTGTCTTGGCATTTGTCTTGTTTACGACTCTGTCAATGACGAAATCACTGGTTGAAGAAGTCGCAATTGCTGATTTTGCACCTGTAACTGTGAATTTCATAGCTGCATCGCCAGAAGCTACACATTTCAATGTGCCATCCATGCCCGTAGCAGGTCCTGCTGCGTAAAATATGTAGTTACAAGTTTTGTCCCAATATTTGATGGGAGAATAACTCCATACGGGATCAGCTGCATTGGTTCCTGTAACGACTGTGCCGTCAAAAATGGGCTTTTTATCAGACCAATCAGATCCTTTAGTGATAAGGTTCTTGTAACCCCAGACCTTGAAACCGCCAGCCTGAGCCAGAGCCTGCTCATTTGCAATCTCTGCCTTTGTTGCCTTGTTGACGAATTCTGCGAACTGGATTGACTGTCCCTCCTCTCCAGTGATCTTCTCGTTTTCAGAGCATGCAGTCAGCGCCATGGCAGCAACTGCAATCATCAAATAACTCTTTTTCATAATTCTCTTTTCTTTCAAATTAATAATGTGGTTGTGATTAATTATTCAATCGTGATATCCGTTGTATTCTCATCCCATACAACAGCAGTGGCATCAAATTCGATAACATCGGGCTTGATTGTGAAGTTGATGGTGTAATTGTTGCGATCCATGAAAGTGGTGAATGCATCGGCAGTATACATCTTGTATTTGAAGGTTTCCTGGTTGATGATAGCATCGCCAGAAGCATTGTAGTTGACAATTTCATACTCCAGTACGATGGTCTGATCATTAGCATCACCGCTAGCAACAGTCTGAGGCATTACAAGTGATTCAATAAAGTATTTGGCATCACCTGAACTGATGTTCAAAACTTCACCTGATGCATTATTGTATACAAGTGTGAGGTTCTTTGTTGAGCCAGGTGCCCAACCGCTGACGGCTGCGCTACCAGAAGCTGCTGGTTTGTACTGGTTTTCTGAATATGTTCCATCAGGAATAAAATTGCGGATCTCAAGTTTCTTAATCAGGACTTCTGCGTTGTCAAGAATCTTGTCCTTTTTGATGGTAACATTCAACTTAGCCAGAATGTGATGGAAAATCATGTTGACTTCGTCATTGTGAGCCCAACCTTTCTGCGGGTTGATATCAGATGTCATAATGTCAATGTCTTTGCAAGTTCCTGTAAAGCCTTTGATCATTTCTGCAGTTGTAGCTGTGGCCTGCAGATTTACACCGGTCAGAGTGTATGAACCCTCAAAGTTACCTGAAGCAATCATTGCATTTTCAGATACTACGTATTTAATGTTGTTTGCGTTAGGAGCAACTGCTATGAATTCATAATTAGCCTGCTTGTCCCAAAAACGGTACGGGGAATAGGTCCATTCGTTTGGCTGGGTGTCACCTGAAGAATAGGTGATGATGTCGTTGTCGAAAACTGAAGAAATTTTCTTGTCTTCAACAGTAGCCTGTTTTTTTGAATAAACGCTGAAGGTGTTGTGGTAAAATTCCAAATTGTCTTTCTTGGAAACATCACCACGTGTTGCTCTCTCTGAGAAGGATGCAAAGCTGATAGCCTCCTGCTTTTCCTGGCTGACGCCCTTCAGCTGGTCATCCTGTGCGCAGCTGACCATTGCGATAGCTGCAACTGCGATCATCAAATAACTCTTTTTCATAATCTCTTTTCTTTTAAATGGTTAATATTAATTTGTTTGTTGTTTTCAGTTGTAATTACCAGGCTTCAGGACAGTGAACTGGTAATGCTTGTTACGGTGGTAATGGCCTCGGTCTGCTGCATGTTGTCTATTGACTTGGCTGTCACGATAGTGGCAAGCGCTGCAATTGCAATTGATGCTATGGCTGCCAGAATCAGGTAACTGCCCTTACTGTTCTTTAAAGCTTGTGTAAACATACCTATTATATTTTAAAACTTTTTTATAATTGAAACTTTTTTCGTTCGAATTTCATCAAATTGTAACTTCTGCATTGATTTCATTCTCCCAGTCAGTAACGCTTGCGTTGAAACCGCCGCCTGAAGTCTGCTGCTTCTTTTCAAGAAGATCTTCAGGTATGTCATTGGCATCAATGTAAATTGTGATTACACCGCCTGCGGGTTTTTCGTGCATCTGGTCGGTGATGTTCTGAGTGATGGTGAATGTGTAACCGTTTCTCAGAGTAAGACCGATACCCAGGTAGTTCTGATCATATT
This sequence comes from Candidatus Colenecus caballi, assembly GCA_018065615.1. GTDB lineage: Bacteria > Bacteroidota > Bacteroidia > Bacteroidales > Bacteroidaceae > Colenecus > Colenecus caballi. The sequence continues at coordinate 2,938 of JAGHSY010000091.1, forward strand.
CAACGGCGCGTGTGCGAGCCTTGGTGTTTTCCAGCGGGTTGATGCCGGGAAGACCCCAGGTCAGCATTCTTGAAGCCATGATGTCAGCGTTTTCAACTGTTGAACCGTCAGCCAGACGTACGTTGCTGTGGTTCTGCATCGGCTTGATATCTTCACTTGTTATTGAGATGGTGCTGTTGAAAGTCTTGCGTGAGAACAGGTCAACACCCTGTGAAAGACCGGTAGCTGTAAGACCGCGGGCGCCGGTTACGCGATTGCCCTTACCGTCATTGTTGTTCAGCACGATGATCTGGAACAGGTAGATGAATGAGTAGGGTCTCAGGTTGGCGTCAATTTTATAGACGTATCTGATGTTGCCGTCCTCATCATATTCGGTTTCGTAGCTGCTGGGGTCTTCGTTGATTTCAAGACCGGTTACCAGAGTTCCGAAAAGTTCATCGGGCTGATTGTAGTCAATGTATGACTTGTCTGAAGGCATTTCGCTGAATTCGTTCTCAGCACGTGTGCGGATCCAAGATGAATTTGAACTTGCGCGGGTTGAAGCGGTGTATGTTTCAAAATCTTCAGACTGGTGGAATGAAGTCCATTCAGTGCCGAAGTTGTAGAACATCATGTCGTAACGTGAACCTGCTGTAAGTGAAAGACGGCCGCCGTCCTTGTCGAAAATCTTGAAGAATGAGCTGAAACGCTTGTTGGTGGCGGGATCCACGTTGTATATGGTGCCCTTTATAAGTTCAGGCTGTGAGTAACCTATCTGACCGTAAGTTGAAATGCTCTCATTCCAGCTGTACTGCCATTCGGCCTGCCAGTCAATACCCCAGAGAAGATCAAGGCTGATATCGAACAGCTCAACCTGTATCTGAGTCTGGTCAACGCGGAGGAACAGATCCTTACGTTCGCATGCGCTATTCATAAGGAGAAACATTGAAAGACCCAGAATTATCTGTATCTTTGCAAGTGTTCTGTTGTTCCTGACGTTTGTCATTCGTTTCGTCCTTTTGTTCACTACAAAGATAGGCGCTATATAAAAGGTGATTTTCCAACATTCACAAATCAAATTCCAATTATTACAAAACGATTTTCAAACAGTGGTTTAAATATCAACACCACTCTTCAAGATGTAAAATGAATAGTCAAAACCGCAATTGACAATTTGGAAATAGTTTGAAATTATACAAAAATTGAATGATTTTTATGCTTTCATATACTTGAATCCGCTATTTTTGCATCAGAAACAAGTAAAATCAATTTGTAGAGACATGTTAAGCCTGTTCGCATTAATGCTTCCGTTTTCCGTATGCCTTGTATGGGTGTTTGCGGTTTTACTAAGAGGTATGAAATCCTACTCAGACAAGCTTCTGGTGGCTTCTTTGCTACTTTCATGCGTTTATTTTTTCTGTGACGCGAATTTTGTTTCACAATATGTTGACTACAAACTGCTGGTCATCCTGGATATCATAGCAAAATTCGTGATTCTGGCTGTATTCCCCCTTGCGTGTTTATATATAAGGTCTCTTACAGACACGAATCCTGTGGGTTTTCCCGCTTATCTGATGCTTCTGCCCTCAATTCTGCTGGGTGTGGTGTCACTCGTTGTCTATGGACTGCTTGGAATAGAAGAATCGGCCTCACTTATACAGTCACTTGATTCCCGCATGGCAAATCCTGATATCTTGATGTGCTTCATAGGGCCCAATATGTGGTTTGTACAAAATCGTACAACATCATGCTGATTGTTTTTATACTGATAACTCTGGCTTATATTGTTTATCACCTAGTAGCTGATAAGTTCAAATTTGAACATTTCATGCCTTTCATAAAAGGACAGAAGCCTTCTCTTGTCTCCAATATGGTCTGCGTGTCATTTGCTCTGCTGCTGCTTGTCTGCGCTCTGAGAATCGGGCTTGGCAGGTCCTGGCTTATAAGTCATTCCGGAATATCGTCAATGCTTTCCACTGCAATGGCACTGTGTGTCTTCATGATGGGCTATGTTGGCGCGGTTCCGTCACTTCCCGGCGGCTATGTCAATATGGAAAGGCTAATGCATCCTTTTGAGGCTATGCGCCAGCCCAAGCAGGAGTATATTGCCAGCATCAATTCAGGTCCTGTGGTGACTCCACCTGCCGGCGGATATGAGAAACTGAACACTCAGCTTACTGATATAATGAACAACCAGCAGCTGTTCCTCCAGCCTGAACTGACAATTGAAGATCTCGCCACCAGGCTTGAGACTAACAGGACGTATATTTCAAAGCTGGTGAACATACAGTACGGTATGCCGTTCCGCGACTATCTGAACAAACTGAGAATTGACTATTCCAAGCATCTTATGCAGGATGAGCCCGATGCGGTTATTGAATACATAGCTTTGAAGAGCGGTTTCAACAGTTCGTCGCAGTTCATAAGAAAATTTAAGGAGGTCGAAAATATGACTCCGTCCACCTGGCGTTCCCAACTGCGCCGCTGATAGGTCTTCCGTTACTTCTGCGATTCACAGATGATTGTGGCAAAGTCATGCGGCTTTGCCATCTTTTTGTACCGCAAAACCCACTCTTATGATGTGCAGTGGCGCCAGCATAAAAGGAATCAGGTCCTGTGTGAACCTGATTCCTTAGATGGTATGTCCGGGATTTTTACAATGCCTGAATTTCGGCTTCGCTTAGGCCGGTGCAACGTTGGATTGTATCCAACTGAACACCTTCGGCCTTCATGGCTCTGGCTATTGACAGGGTCTGTTCCGCACGTCCTTCCGCACGTCCTTCCGCACGTCCTTTCGCACGTCCTTCCTCCAGTCCTTGCGCACGTCCCACGGTGCGACCCAGCTCCAGCCCGCGGTCGGTGGCTGTGGCCATGCGGGCGCGTTCGTCACGCAGTGCCATGAGGTGTGAAAGATACTCTCTCTGTGACATTTCGTCCATGCTGGCAAACTTACACACTTTGAACAACTTGTCAAAGGATTGGCCCCGAATTTTTTCCGGAACCGCCTTTATTGACGGCAGATTCTGGAACAGATAGAGCAACTTGTCAAGGTCAGTCTCCAGCTCATCATACGATTTCCGGAACTTTGGCAACTCCACGGTGACAAAGTTCAGACTGCCAGTAAACTCACATGATTTGTTTTCGGTATCCAATAGCGCGTATGAATGCACCACGTTGTCATCGGACCCGATCTCGCTGATAATGAAGTCGGTAATTCCGATGACATAGACCGGCTTGAGTCGGTACTTGTCCTTGGACGTGTCTCCGATTCTGATTTGGTCCGTGATAGAATAGCTGGCGTAGAACAGCATGCGGTCACCAAAGAAATCCTGGTCCCCCAGCTGCATCTCGACAATGAACTCCTGCCCGTCACGTGTAGTGCAGTGGATGTCGTTGACAGACTTGCGGCTGCGCTGTCGGTTGCCCATGTGCTCCTGACTGGACAGCTGCACGCTTGCAATGTGCTTGTCCGGCAGTATAGAGCTGATAAGCAACAGCAGCAGGTCCTCGTTGCCCTTTGTGCCGAACACCTTCTTGAACGAAAATTATCACAAGTATATTGTTATCACAAGTTGACGATTATTAATTGGCATAAATGATTGATAATATGTTCAACTTTTGATAAGTATGTTTTGATAACATTA
>JAGHSY010000113.1 GCA_018065615.1 Candidatus Colenecus caballi
AATGAAGAACCGCCGTATGCCGAACGGCACGTACGGTGGTGTGAGAGGTCGGAAAACGAAGTAGGAAGAAAACTACTTTTGTTTTCCTCCTACTCGATTTGTACCAATTGTTTAAACCTATAAAAATCAACCAATGGAAAAGAAAAAGAATCTGAATGACCAGAAAAAGCCGCAGGCAAGTGTGGCCCCATTCATCGACCTGACACATGATTTCGGTTTCAAGATTGTCATGGCCAACCCTGACAATCCCGAGCTTATGATGCGTCTGCTGAACGAACTTATCCCCGAACGCGAAATTGTGTCCATCACCTTTCTCAATCCCGAGGTTCAACCGCCGGCCGAGGAATACCACCGCAACAACTATGACATCCAATGCACCGACAGGGCTGGCAACCGTTTCATAGTGGAGATGCAGAAAGAGCCGTACGAGTATTTCAGGGACCGTCTGATGGTCTATTCCGGTGACCCTCTGAAGCATCTGCTCAAGAAGGGTGAGGACTATGGGAACGTACGCACGCTATATGTGGTGTGCATACTTGGCGGTCATCTGCTTGTCCGTGACGAGGACAAGTCATTCAGACACAGTCTGCTGCGCCATGCGCATGTCACGATGGACGACAGCCAAAAAGTTTTGTCGAACAAATTGAATTTCATATTTTTGCAACTGCCCGAGGCAGAGGAACCCACACCGGAATCGAGCTTTATCGAGCGTTGGGCATACTATGTGAGCACTATGGGTGAGGTGGAGACAAAGCCGGCAGGACTTGCCCCTTACTTCGACTTGCTGTTTGAGGCTTCGGACCGTAGGAACATAGAGGAAGACAAACTATCAATATATGACAAGATGGTAAGGGACGAAATTCAGATAAAGGCCGAAAGGGATTACGCCATCAAGGAAGCACTTGATGATTACAGTATCCGCAAGGAAGCCGAGAAGCAGTACGCCATCAAGGAGGCACTTGAAGGACAACGTGAAGAGCTGGAACGTGAGATGCTTGCTGCTCAGTCACAGGCTTTGGAGCAGGATAAACTGGAGACCGCACGGAACTTGAAAGCCGAGGGCATTCCTGCCGATGTTATTGCCAAGTGCACCGGCCTGACTATGGAGCAGGTAGCGGGACTGTGATGCATAAGTAACAGAATAATAAAGGCCGGCTGAAACAGTGAGTTTTTAGCCGGCCTATAAAATCATTTAATTGTGTACACGATTGTTGCTACATTTATTATCTTTGTGCCATTATAGTAAAATTGAATGTTATGAAAACACTGACAGTAAGAGAATTCAGGAACAACATGGCTGCATCTCTTGACAGGGTTGATGCAGGGGAAAGGATACTTGTCCATAGGAATCATCGTTTGTACACCATCGTACCGGTTACGGACAATGAACTTGACGTTTCATCCGAACTGATGGCGAAAATTGAAGAGGCCCGCAGGGAAATCAGTGAAGGACACTTCGTTGTATGTAACACTCATGAGGAACTGACTGATCTTCTTGATTCGTTATGATTTACAGCATCAAGATCTCCAATTCGGCAAAAGCTGTTTTGTAGAAATGGAAAAGGGACAACAGGGGCTCCTTTCTAAAAGTGTGCAAGATACTTGATGAACTGATGGATCATCCGCGAATTGGCACTGGACACCCCGAGCCACTGAGAGGTGGACACGATATCACTTGGTCACGCAGAATCACCGCCCATTATAGAATCGTTTATGACATTTACGATGACATTATTGAAGTACATGTCATCAATGTGGGTGGACATAATAATGACAAGTAACCGGTGATATCAGGCTTTGTCCATTAGGTAGGATTCAACGCTTGCCCAGTCGGGAAATGTAATACCAACTTTTAATACCATTATACTAATGAACAATGAAAATCAATGCTGTAAAAAACAGCGCACATTGGAAGAAGAGAGTGAAGGCAAGAACAGGTTCATTGACCTGACCCGGGACTATGGCTCCAAAATTGTACTGGCCGATGAGAACCATCCGCAACTGATGATGTGGCATTCATAGAGAAGTGGGCATGGTATGTACGTGAGATGGTAAATTACAAGGAGAAGCCTGCGGGACTGGATCCGTACTGTTCAGACAAATATTCTTGCACAGCGGCAACAGCTCATAAAAGATAGTGGTAGCTGTAACAATAAAGAGCCCGAATAATCGGACTCTTTATTGAATGGATTGAAGTGACGACCTGTTCAGGCTGTTCACTCTTCAGTTTCATTCTTGTCATTGACCCTGATGAACCTGTCGGTCAGTTTGGACAGGGCGACAATGGCAAGCACAAGGATAACGTCAATGTAGTTGTTGTTGACTATGAGTCTTGTCACAAGAAATGCCACGCAGGCTACCAGCAGTATAATGCAGATTATTGCAGGCCAGTTTCTTTTTTTCTCAGCCATAACAGTGTCGTTTTAACTTTCAGTGGCGGCTTCAAGCTTCCTGCGCAGAATGAACATGATAAGACCGGCAATGACGCACAGGCCAATCAGTATTGCCCAGTTTGCCATGAGCGGAATTTTCTTCCACAGGGCTGACGGTATGCGGCTCAGGTAGTTGCCTATTGCGGTTGCGGCAAACCATCCGCCCATCATGAGGCCCTTGTACTTTGGAGGAGCTACCTTACTTACAAAACTGATGCCCATGGGGCTGAGAAGCAGTTCGGCAACGGTCAGCGTGAAGTAGGTGCCTATGAGCCAGTGCGGATCCAGAATGCTCTGGGCTGAATCACCAAGGTCCTTTGGAGAAATGAGGTCTGTCGATGCTACGGTTATTACTGCAAAGCCAACGGCTGCCAGCATCATGCCCAGACCTATCTTCATTGGGGCCGATGGCTCCTTGCCTTTCTTGCCCATGGCGCCGAATACTGCCACTGAAACCGGGGTCAGTGCAACCACGAAGAACGGGTTGAACTGCTGGAAGTCCGATGTGGCTGCGTTGAATGACTTGGGCATTGACAGGTAGAAGGCAATGGCTCCTGCCCAGAGGGCCAGGGTGGCAATGCCTGAAATGATTCTTGCCTTTTTTGTCTCACTCTGGAAGATGGCGAACAGCGTATAGACCGATACTGCAATGAATGCCAGTGACCAGATGTTGAACCAGATTCGTGTGGTGCCCTGAATGCCTTCCAGCTGTGTGTACTTGTCTGCAAAGAAAGTCAGAGCCGAACCGTTCTGATTGAAAGCCATACAGAAGAAGATGACAACTGCGAACACCAGAACCAGTGCCACAATACGGTCTTTGGTCTGCTTGGGGGTGAGTTCCACGTAGTTGGCATCGGACTTTGCTGCCTGCTTGGCGTTTACATCGGCGTGCTTGAACCATGGGCGGCAGAAGAAATAGATAAGGAGTGACAGTACCAGTGATGCACATGCCACGTAGAAGCACAGGCGGTAGCCTTCGGCCAGAGACTGAAGGTATGCGGGGGCCTGGGCACCGAATGATGCTGTGGCGTTGTCAATTGGTGCAAAGTGGAACCCTGCCTGGGCAATATGCGGTTCGTACAGCGCCTTGGCCATTGCCGGTGCGAACATGGCGCCAATGTTGATTGCCATGTAGAACAGGCTGAATGCCGAGTCACGTTTGTCAGAATATTTGGGGTCGTCATACAGATTGCCCACCAGCACCTGCAGGTTTCCCTTGAACAGGCCGGTTCCCACGGCAATGAATATGAGACCGGCAAACAGCGTTGCCTTGTCAATTGCCTGGGTTGCCATTGGAACTGCCAGTCCCAGATATCCCAGAATCATGATGCATGCACCCAGAGTGACGCACTTGCCGTAACCTATTCTGTCAGCAAGGATGCCGCCAAGAAGTGGCATGAAATAAACTCCTGCAAGGAACAGTGCATAAACATGACCGGCCTGGTCCTCGCTCCAGCCGAACTTTGCCCTCATGTAAAGGGTGAAGATGGCCAGCATTGTGTAGTAGCCGAAACGTTCGCCGGTGTTGGCAAGTGCCAGAGCGAACAGTCCTTTAGGTTGACCTTTGAACATAAAAAAAGCGGTTATTGATTAGTATTAATATTCAACGGACCGCTAATTTATGAAAAAATCAGAATACCCAACCTATTTTGCAGGTCGTTATGCTGAAATTGGCATCAGGGCCATCCTTGAACATGCCATTCGCCTGGTTCAGGAAATAGTCTTCAATGAACAGGTGGCCAAGTTTCATGCCGAACATGAAATGGATGCCCCATTGCAGGCTGTTTGTGCTGCAGTCCGTGTTTTCAAGTGACGAACTGAAAAGGTAACGGGCATTGGCTCCAACACCGAAATATAGGCGGAACATGGGACTGCTGTTCTGGAGCATGAAAGTAAGTGGCACTTCAAGGGCTTCCTGACGGTAGGTCAGCTTTGAAGAGAACAGATTGCTCTGGTCAGGGAAATATGCCTTGCCGGTTTCATAGAATGCTCCAAGCCGGTATCCCATGAACTTATGATTGTACTGGGCAGTAAGGCCGGCAGTCCATCCCAGTGAACCGCCCGATGTCAGACCGGCCTTGGGGAAAGACATGGATGACGTTGTGAAACCGCCGCTCAGGGCAACTTCAAAAGGCTTGTTTTCTCCTGTATGGATGGTGGCAATCTTGCCTGACGGTCCGAATTCCGGGTCCGATGCCATGTCAGTTGTCACTCTTGAAATGAAACATGCAATGTCATCCAGACCATCATAATCAATAAGGTCGGCATCATCGGCCGGTTTGTGGTACGGTGATTTGAGTCCGGTATATACGTGCAGAGTCGGAACACGGTAGCTTTGGGCAAAGCTGCGTGTGTCAGTGGCGGTGAAGATGGCCGTTTCGAATTTGCCTATCTTCAGGTTCAGTCCCTGCGCATTGTCTTCAAGGATTTTCCGTCCGTCCTTCATCGTGCCGGCACCAAGCAGCTCCAGCTTGCCGTTCCTGGCGTACCAGCCTACCATGTCAAGGCTCATCATGCATTTCACGTTCTGTATTATGCTGTCAGCAGACATTCTTGATGCAAGATGTGCGGATCCGAAAAGTCCCAGCTCTTCGGCATCAAAGGCCGCAATTATCACGCTGCGTTTCAGGTTGTCCCGGTTCTCCTTAAGCATACGTGCCACTTCAATCAGCGCACTTGATCCGGATGCGTTGTCATCGGCCCCGTTACAGATTTCATCACCCTTGTACCCTATGTGGTCATAGTGCGCTCCAAGCAGTATGTATTCGTTGCTTAGAATGGGGTCGCACCCCGGAATGACTGCCACCAGATTGCAGAAACTGTCAAACGGGTCCTCAAAACCATCATTGAAGAACGGTTCAAGTCCCATTTCTTTCCACTGTTCCAGTATGTAGGCGCGGGCTTTGGCGGCGTCTTCACTGCCGGCCTTGCGACCGTGCAATGAGTCCGATGCAAGATAATACAGATGGTTTTCCAGACGTGTCTTTCGGTCTGTGTCCTGCGCCCAGGCAACTGCAAATGCCATGACGCAGACAATTGAGAGTAATGTCTTTTTCATAATTCCTGTTTGTTTGACAGTTGGACGCACCGGATGCGGGAAAATTACAGCAGCCAGTTGCTCAGCATGATGAGAATTATGACAATTGGGGCGACCCATTTTATCATGAAGCTGACGTATCTGAACATCCAGCGCGGGGTGGTGGAGCGGCCGTGCCCGGACAGTTCGTCAATGAAATCTTCACTTTTGACTTTCCAGCCGGCAAAGATGACCATGATGAGACTGCCAATGGTGATCATGATATCGGCCGAAATCTTGTCAAAGAAATCAAAGATGTTCATGCCGAAAAGGCTGATGTCTGACAGCAGTCCCTGTGAAAGCGAACAGATGCAGCCAAGTATGATGATGATTGCCATGCTTATGATTACGGCCTTGCTGCGTGACATTTTCCATTCGCCAATGAAGTATGCCACAACCACTTCAAGCATTGATATGGCCGATGTGACTGCGGCCAGCAGAAGGCTCAGGAAGAACAGCACTGCAATGATGCTGCCTCCTTTCATTGATGCAAATACTCCTGGCAGGGTTATGAATACCAGACCGGGGCCTGCGTTCACATCGAACCCGAAGGCATATACGGCGGGAATGATAGCCATGCCCGCAATGATGGCGAACAGCGTGTCAATGAGCCCGGTCGATATGGCGGTGGTTACAATGTCCTCTTTGGTTTTGACGTATGAACCGTATGTGAGCAGGATTCCAATTCCGATGCTCAGCGACATGAAGGCCTGTCCCAGCGCGGTCACAAGCACCTGACCGTTTATCTTGCTGAAATCAGGGACCAGCAGGAAACGTGTCCCTTCACCTGCGCCGGGAAGGGTCAGCGAACGGACTGCCACCAGAATGATGGTGATGACAAGAATCAGCATCATTGGCTTTGAGAAGCGCTCAATGCCGTTTCTGACACCGCCAAAGTTGGCTGCAGCGGTAATTGCCAGAAAAACCAGAGTGTATGCCAGGGGTTCCCAGGTGGAGCTGATGAACGAACTGAACATGCCGGCGTAGTCCGATGTGGGGACTGCATCGGAGAAAGTGCATGCCTGAACCAGATATTTTACTGACCAGCCGCCCACCACGGTGTAGAAGGCCATGATGACAATTGGCGTGAAAAGCGTAAGGAAACCGGCCCAGCGCCAGCGTGGAGCGCCAATGCTGTCATAGATTCTGGTCACGTTGGTGCGGCACATGCGTCCCATGGTGATCTCTGTCATGAGCACCGGCAGACAGATGGTCAGGAGCAGTACCAGATACACGAATATGAAGGCGCCGCCGCCGTTCTGGGCTGCCAGAAAGGGGAAACGCCACAGATTGCCCAGGCCTACGGCGCTGCCGGCCATGGCCATGATCATTCCGAAATGACTCTCAAAGCGTTCCTTCTTCTTTTCCATATATTATTCTGTAATACAGTCTGAGTCCCCAGACAAGCAATGTCACCAGACCCCATCGGAACAGAAGAATCCAGTACCATGTGCCGCCAATTGCTGCAAACAGCATAAGGTCCTCAAGATTGCTGTGTGATATGCCAATATGTGTGTTGAGCAGGTTGCTGCTCCTGACACTTATTCCGCCGCGCTCAATTTCATCAATCATGGCCGCGCTGCCGTATGACAGGCCGGCTACATTGGCCACAATCCACAGGAACGATGTCTCCTTTGGCAGTCCGAAAATGTAGAGCAGCGGGCTGAAGAAACGTGAAATGTGCGCCATCAGACCGTATTCATACAGGGCGCGCTGAATGACGTTGAGCAGCATGATGAGTACAATCATCCATGCCGTCAGCTTGCCCAGCCTTATGAGCCAGTCCATGAACTGCGGCATGAATTCACCCTGAATCTGGAAGAACGGAATCTGTGAAAGACTGACCGTGTCAGCATCGAACACCGGCTTTCCCGGAAGGAGCATGTTCATGACTACGCCCAGCGCCAGCGAACCCAGCGTGCGGACAATGACAGTGTAGGCCGATGGCGTTCCGGTCTTGTGCTGCACTGCGGTCTCAAGCGGAATGGCGTGGGCGGCCAGTGTCATGGCGCCTATTATGGTCAGTTCGCGTGCGGTCAGGTCAAGAGTCGAAACGACCGCAACGCAGGAATATACATTTATGAAATAGCCGCTCACGTATGCCAGCGCGGTGTCCCCAGGCAGTCCGAACAGGTGGAACACGGGACTCACGGCCGCTGCTATCCACACCAGAATGCCGGTGTACTTGAGCAGGAACATGACAAATGACACAATGGCGGTTATTCTGAAGATCCACCATATTGTCTTGAGCGCCCGCGGTACGGCTTTCTGAAGTACAAGCTTGAATTTACCTTCCATAAAGTGAGCAATGGGGACTGTCCCCGTTGTGCAGGGACTGTCCCCGTTGTGCATTATCTGATGTTGGGCTCTTCCAGTCCGTAGCCTTCCTTTTTGTCAACGGCTTTCAGACGCAGGGCAAGCAGCAGGGCGGCAACGCCGAACAGTGCAAAGATGCACATGGGCAGGGTGTAGTTGTACTGTGTGACTTCGGCCCCTTCAACAATACGTGTGCCAACCTTGCAGTAGTTGTCAAGAACTTTTCCAATGAACAGAGGAACAAGCCCCAGTCCGATGTTCTGCACCCAGAATATGAGTGCGTAAGCTGAACCCAGCAGCTTTTGGGGAATGATCTTGGGAACGCTGGGCCACATGGCTGAAGGTACCAGTGAGAAGGCCACTCCAAGAATGATCATGATTAATGCGGCAAACCACCAGTAGTTGAGCAGCGGCAGGGCAAACAGCACGTGCACCAGAATGAGCAGGACCGATCCCATTATCATGATGGTTGCACCCTTGCCCTTCTTGTCATAGAGACTGCCAAAGAACGGAGTCATGATAAGGTTGCCGAACGGAATCAGACTGGGAATGAGGCCGGCCAGAGTGGTGCTTACGCCATATTTGTTCTCCATAAGCGATGTGGCGTACTTCATGAACGGGAACACGGCGCTGTAGAACATGAGGCAAAGCAGGGCAATGAGCCAGAAGCCGCGGTTGGTTATGATGAGTTTGAGGTCACGCACCTTGAATGTGTCGTCATCGTCCTGTGTGACAGCCACTTCGGCATCGAACTTGCGGTCAAGGACACAGAACACAAGGTATGCCAGCAGTCCGATGCCAAGCAGGATGGCAGAGAACAGCAGCGGGGCTGACAGCGAGAAATGCTTGACAATCATGGGGCTGAACACAAGGGCGGCGGCTGTACCCAGACGTGCAACAGCTACCTGGACACCCATTGCCAGAGCCAGTTCCTTACCCTGGAACCACTTGGTTATGACCTTTGAGACGGTGATGCCGCAGTTTTCCGTACCTACCGCAAAGATTGCGTAACCCAGGCAGGCTACGAAAACCTGTGTGCGCATGCCGAAAACGGTGCCGGCATCGGGCGAAATGCATTCAACTGCGTAATATTTGATCAGGGCGCCGGCCAGCATGAGGATGCAGGTCAGAACGCCGGTAAAGCGGACACCCATCTTGTCCAGAATTATGCCGCCGAATACCAGCATGAACAGGTAGACGTTGAACCAGCTGTAGGCGGAATTGAACAGTCCGAATTCGGAACTTGACCAGTTCATCTGATCTTCAAGCATGGTCATGAGGGGTGACAGGGCGTCGGTAAGGAAGTAACCCCACATCATGGTGAACGATACTATGATGAGCGCCGCCCAGCGTGCGCCCTTGCTCTCACTGATCTTTTTCTTGATTGTTTCAGTCATATTTTTGGTTTCTTTAATTATTCAAGGTGCGCAAAAGTATGAATTTCTTATTAATTTTGCACCGCTGCTGAGAAGCAGATTATCTTTTAACCGGTAAAGAAAGTGAATTTAGACGAACTTACAGCAATATCGCCCATAGACGGCAGATATCGTGGCAAGACACAGGACCTTGCATCATACTTTTCAGAATTTGCCCTTATCCGCTACAGGGTAAGGGTTGAAATCGAGTATTTCACCGCACTTTGCGAATTCGGTCTGCCCCAGCTGGCAGGCGTTTCAGCCGCATCTCTTGACGGTCTGCGCAGAATCTGGCAGGAGTTTGACGAATCCGATGCCGCCCACATCAAGGAGATAGAGAAGGTGACCAACCATGACGTGAAGGCAGTGGAATATTTCCTGAAGGAGAAGTTTGACCTTGTACCCGAACTGGTTCCGTTCAAGGAATTCATCCATTTCGGACTTACATCACAGGACATTAACAACACGTCAGTGCCCCTTTCAATCAAGGAGGCATTGGAGAACGTGTATTATCCCGGCATTCAGTCACTCATTGACAGGCTTGAGGAATATGCACAGCGCTGGAAGGACATTCCCATGCTTGCCCGCACGCACGGTCAGCCCGCTTCACCCACACGTCTGGGCAAGGAGATCGAGGTCTTTGCATACCGTCTGCGCCAGCAGCTCATGCAGCTCAAGGCCGTTCCCATGAGTGCAAAGTTCGGTGGCGCTACCGGAAACTTCAACGCGCACCATGTGGCCTATCCGTCAATTGACTGGAAGGAGTTCGGAAAGAAGTTCCTGGCAGAAAAGCTTGGACTTGTACGTGAGGAATATACAACCCAGATATCGAACTATGACAATCTGGCCGCCCTGTTTGACGCAATGAAGCGTTTGAACACCATCCAGATTGACATGAACCGCGACTTCTGGCAGTACATATCGATGGAATACTTCAAGCAGCAGATCAAGGCCGGCGAGGTAGGTTCAAGCGCAATGCCGCACAAGGTCAACCCCATTGACTTTGAGAATGCGGAAGGCAATCTGGGCATGGCAAACGCCGTTCTGGAACACCTGTCACGCAAGCTGCCGGTTTCACGCCTGCAGCGCGACCTGACGGATTCCACCGTAATACGCAACATAGGCGTTCCTTTCGGACACCAGATGATTGCCATTGCAAGTTCACTCAAGGGTCTGGGCAAGCTGCTCATCAATGAGGCAAAGATTGCATCGGACCTGGACGGCTGTTGGAGCGTTGTGGCAGAAGCCATCCAGACCATTCTGCGCCGTGAGGGATATCCGCATCCGTATGAGGCCCTGAAGGCTCTGACCCGTACCAACAGCGCCATTACGCAGCAGTCAATATCGGACTTCATAGATTCACTTGAAGTCAGCGGTGAAATAAAGAACGAGTTAAAGAACATAGCTCCGGGCAATTACTTCGGAGTGTAATTTTCAAAAATCTATAAACACAATTAAGGACCTGAGGCCGTGAGGCTGAAGAAAAAATCAAATCATTATGGAAGAGGAAAAAGGAAACAGATTCTACGATGAAAGTGGAAATCAGGATTCAGAAAGCCGTTACAACCGTTTTAGCGGCAATTCCGATGAGAACCAGAACGGTTCCCGCCGTGAAGGACGTCCGCGTTTTGTAAGAGTGGACTATGGCAACAGCCGTCCCCAGTATTCAAGAGTAGAGCGTCCCGTACGCCGTGAAGGTGACGGACAGGGTTACAATCAGGACCGTCCACGCCGTTCATACGGTCAGGACCGCCCCCAGTATGGCCAGCAGCGCGATGGCGGATACCAGCGCGATGGCGGATACCAGCGCGATGGCGGTTACCAGCGTGAAGGCGGTTACCAGCAGCGCCAGGGCGGCTACCAGCAGCGTCAGGGCGGTTACGGCCAGCAGCGTCAATATAATAATGGTGACCAGGACGGTCAGATGCGTTTCTACCGTGAACGTGTCCAGGGCGGTGATCAGCAGGAAGGCGGTTACCAGCGCCAGGGCGGTTATGGTCAGCAGCGTCAGGGCGGTTACGGCCAGCAGCGTCAGGGCGGTTACCAGCGCCAGGGCGGATACGGTCAGCAGCGTCAGGGCGGATACGGCCAGCAGCGCCAGGGCGGCTACGGCCAGCAGGGCGGTTACCGCAAGCCGGCCCAGAAGAAGCAGGACAGCCGCAAGCATATTGAATATCATGACGTCATTCATGATCCCGAAGAGGAAATCCGTCTGAACAAGTATCTGGCCAATGCCGGCGTATGCTCACGCCGTGAGGCCGATGACTTCATCAAGGCCGGAGTAGTCAAGGTCAACGGCCAGACCGTTACCGAACTTGGCACCAAGGTGCACCGCGGTGACAATGTGCTGTTCCATGACCAGCTTGTAAGCATCGAACGCAAAATATACATTCTTCTCAACAAGCCCAAGGACTGCGTGACCACAGTCGATGACCCTCAGGAACGCAAGACCGTCATGGACTACATAAAGGGTGCATGCAAGGAACGCGTCTATCCCGTAGGCCGTCTGGACCGCAACACTACAGGCGTACTGCTTCTGACCAACGACGGTGAAATGGCAACCCGCCTGACTCACCCCAAGTTCCTGAAGAAGAAGATCTATCACGTGCGTCTTGACCGCGCCGTTACAGCAGAGGATATGCAGAAACTGCTTACCGGTGTGAACATCGGTGAAGAGGACGGTGATATTGTACGTGCCGATGAGGCCAGCTATGTCAATGATGACAAGACCCAGGTGGGCGTCGAGATCCATTCAGGCCGCAACCGCGTTGTCCGCCGTATGTTCGATGCCCTTGGCTACCGTGTCACCAAACTTGACCGCGTACAGTTTGCCGGTCTTACCAAAAAGCGTCTGCGCCGCGGTGACTGGCGTTTCCTTACCGAGAAGGAAGTCAACATGCTGCGCATGGGTGCCTTTGAATGATTAAATAACTTTGAAGATGGAAGATATAAAGAGAACAAGAGTCGTTGACCTGCTCAGGCGCACAGATTTCGGCGCTTCAGTGCTGGTCAAGGGTTGGGTCAGAACACGCCGCGGCAGCAAGACCGTAGCATTCATTGCACTCAATGACGGATCTACAATAAAGAACGTGCAGGTCGTGGCCGATCTTGAAAAGTTCGATGACGAACTCATGAAGAAGATCACCACCGGTGCATGTCTGAGCGTCAGGGGAACCATGGTCGAGAGCATAGGCTCCGGTCAGGCCGTTGAAGTCCAGGCCGATGAAATTGTGGTCCTTGGCACCTGCGGAGACGAATATCCCATGCAGAAGAAGGGGCAGACCTTTGAATATATGCGCCAGCACGCGCACATGCGCCTGCGCACGAACACCTTCGGCGCCGTGATGCGTATCCGTCACAACATGGCAATTGCCATCCACAAGTTCTTCCATGACCACGGATTCTTCTATTTCCATACACCGCTGATCACAGCATCGGACTGTGAAGGTGCCGGACAGATGTTCCAGGTGACCACTCTGGATCTGAACCGTGTGGCCAAGGAAGGCAAGGTTGACTATGACCAGGATTTCTTTGGCAAACCTGCCAGCCTGACCGTATCCGGACAGCTTGAAGGTGAGCTTGGCGCAACTGCACTTGGCGCAATTTATACTTTCGGCCCCACATTCCGCGCCGAGAACTCCAACACTCCGCGCCATCTGTCAGAATTCTGGATGGTTGAACCTGAAGTCTGCTTCATGGACCTTCCCGAACTGATGGATCTGGAGGAGGAATTCATAAAGTACTGCGTGCAGTGGGCTCTTGACAACTGCCAGAATGACCTTGAGTTCCTGAACAACATGATTGACAAGGGACTCATTGAGCGCCTCAAGGGCGTTGTCAACACCGAATTCGTACGTCTGCCGTACACCAAGGGCATAGAGATTCTTCAGCAGGCAATCAAGGACGGCCGCAAGTTCGAATTCCCCTGCAACTGGGGCGACGACCTTGCATCGGAACATGAACGTTTCCTGGTTGAGGAATACTTTAAGAAGCCGGTCATCATGACCAACTACCCCAAGGCCATCAAGGCGTTCTACATGAAGATTGATGACAAGAACCCCGTATTTGACGGCAAGGAGATGGCCCAGACCGTTCAGGGCACTGACGTCCTGTTCCCGCAGATTGGTGAAATCATTGGCGGTTCGGTCCGTGAAGAAAGCTATGACAAGCTGATGGGCGAGATAGAGTCACGCGGCATCCCAATGAAGGACATGTGGTGGTATCTTGACACACGCCGTTTCGGCTCATGCCCGCACGCAGGTTTCGGACTCGGATTCGAACGCCTTATCCTGTTCGTGACCGGCATGCAGAACATAAGGGACGTCATCCCGTTCCCGCGCACCCCGCGCACCGCAGAATTCTAAATTAAAAAGCAGCTCCTCAGCGGGCTGCTTTTTTGTTGCGCTTCCTTTTTTCGTTTTCGCCAAAGTAAGGTCCCGCCAGAACGCTCCCAGAGCGGATTTGAGGGACCTTAGCCCCTTTTTTGCCCTGAAGGTCCCGCCAGAACGCCCACAGCCCACATTCCGCGCACCTTCATTTGGCGGAAAAACCCGATAGCGGCATTCATTTCGAATGCCTCTTCTTGTGCTCCTTCCATAGACCGTAGATTTCGCTCACATTGCTGGCGGTGATGAATGCCTGGATATCATTCTTCTTTATATATTCCATAAGGTGGCCGAATTCGTCCTTGGTCAGAAGGGTCTGGATTTCGACCTTCTCATCACCGCTGAATCCGCCTGTGAGACGCCCTATGCTGCAGCCGCGGTCAAGTGTGAATAGTATGTATTTGCGCAGTTCCTCATACCGGTCTGAAATGATGCACACCCTTTTGCGCCTGTTCAGGCTGGCGGTGAAGTAGTCCACGACGACACCGTTTATCCAGGTGCCAAGCAGTCCTATCATGACCATCTGGAAGGAATTGACCAGAATGCCGGCAATGCAGATTATTGCGCCGCTTACTATCAGCGCGGTTCCTATTTCAGTGTTGTGACGGCAGTTCAGTATCTTTGCTACAATGTCCATGCCGCCGGTCGATGCGTTTATCCGGAACAGAATTGCCTGGGCGGCGCTTATGAGCAGGACGTAGCAGCACAGGTCCAGCCACACGTCATTCATTACGGTCGTCTGGCCGGGAAGTATGAGTTCCGATACTGGTTTGACCAGTTCGCACAGGTCTATGAGCGGTCCGTAAATCAGTGCGGTGTATGCGTTCTTCAAGGCAAAATCCTTGTTGATGAGAATGGCAGCCAGAATCAGGAGAATGGCGTTGAACAGGAGGATCAGGGTGGATACCTTAAGTGTGATGCCGATGTATCCGAACAGGTTGCTGACAATCATTGAAACGCCGGCCAGGCTGCCCAGAATGATGTTGCCTGGAAGAAGGAAGTAGTCAGTGGCGACAGCTGTTATCAGCATGCCGGCTGTCATTATCAGCATGTTCTTCCAAAAAGTCCATGTGCCTATCTCTCTGACGGCAGAATGGGTGGCGCCTGAAACGGCCTGGTAGATACCTCTCATTGTCCTTAATATTTATGCCGCAAATATACAAACACTAATCGGACGCCTGGTCAAAAAACATGAAATTTGTTTTGCCAGATAAATCAAAAAAACTAACTTTGCAAGCCGATTATTATCAACCTTTGAATAAAAGGTTAATTATGAGCGAGTTAAGCCCCCGAGTACGGGAACTGAAGGTATGAGCGTACCTCTGTAACCAAGCGTTAGGGAACTCTCCATTCCGTTGGGAAACGGTTTGGTTTCGCTAGGGAAAAAGAAATTATTAACAACGATTTAAAGTTTTAGAATGAATACTTTAAGTTACAAGACTGTTTCGGCCAACAAGGCTACCGCTACAAAGGAATGGGTCGTAGTTGACGCTACTGACCAGGTCCTGGGCCGCTTCGCCGTGAAGGTTGCCAAGCTGCTGCGCGGTAAGTACAAAACAAACTACACTCCGCACGTTGACTGCGGTGACAATGTTATCATCATCAATGCCGACAAGATCGTGCTGACCGGCAAGAAGTGGACTGACAAGGTTTATCTCCGCTATACCGGTTATCCCGGAGGCCAGCGTGAGATGACTCCCGCACAGCTCATGGCAAAGCCCAACGGCGCTGAGAGACTTATGAAGAAGACTGTCAAGGGTATGCTGCCCAAGACCAAGCTGGGTGACCAGCTTCTGGACAACCTGTATGTTTATGCCGGTGGTGAGCACAAGCATGAAGCACAGCAGCCCAAGGCTATCGATATCAATTCACTTATTTAATCTGAAAGAGAATGGAAATGATTAATGCAATAGGTCGCCGCAAGCGCGCCGTAGCACGTGTTTTCGTTACTGAAGGAACAGGTAAGATTACAATCAACAAGAGAGACCTGGCAGTATACTTCCCTTCATCACTGCTTCAGTACGTTGTTCTCCAGCCTCTGAAGAAGCTTGACGTTGCTGAGAAGTATGACATTAAGGTAAATCTGGACGGTGGCGGTTACAATGGTCAGGCATATGCCCTGCGTCTTGCAATTGCCCGCGCTCTTGTCAAGATCAATCCTGAAGACAAGAAGGCTCTCCGTATGGAAGGCTTCCTGACCCGTGACTCCCGTTCTGTTGAACGTAAGAAGCCAGGTCAGCCCAAGGCACGTCGCAGATTCCAGTTCAGCAAGCGTTAATCCGCCTGAATATATGCTCAGCGCCTGAAATCAGGCCTGTCGGCACTGCGTTTAGTATCTAAACTGTCGGGATCTGATCTGAATAGGACGGCTACCCGACGGTTGATTTTAAAAGAAAGTAAACAAACAAAAAACAAATTATGTCAAGAACAAATTTCGAACAGCTCCTTGAAGCTGGCTGTCACTTTGGCCACCTGCGCCGCAAATGGAATCCTGCTATGGCTCCTTACATTTTCATGGAGCGCAACGGCATTCATATCATCGACCTTAATCAGACTGTTTCTGCAATCGACCAGGCTGCAGAAGTTCTGAAGAAAATGGCCCGTGACGGAAAGAAGATTCTTTTTGTAGGAACCAAAAAGCAGCTTAAGGATCTTGTTGCCCAGAAGGTTTCAGCAGTTGGCATGCCTTACGTTATCGAGCGCTGGCCCGGTGGCATGCTCACCAACTTCCCCACAATCCGCAAGGCTGTCAAGAAGATGGCTACCATCGACAAGCTGACAAGTGACGGAACATATTCAAACCTGTCAAAGCGTGAGCTCCTTCAGGTTACCCGTCAGCGTGCAAAGCTGGAAAAGAACCTTGGTTCAATTGCTGACCTGTCACGTCTGCCGGCTGCCCTCTTCGTAATTGACGTTCTCAAGGAGAACATTGCCGTACGTGAGGCCAACCGTTTGGGTATCCCCGTATTCGCTATTGTCGATACCAACAGCGATCCTTCAAACATTGATTACGTTATTCCTGCAAACGATGACGCCACCAAGTCAGTTGATGCTATTCTGACTGCATGCTGCGGTGCTATTGCTGAAGGTCTGGAAGAGCGTAAGGCCGAGAAGGGTGATGAAGCTGCTGAAGGTGAAGAAGCCGCTGAAAAGCCTGCAAAGCGCGAACGTATCCGCAAGGTTGCAAAACCCGCTGAATCAATTGAAGAAGAGGCTGCTCCCGCAGAAGAAGCTGCTGCTCCTGCAGAAGAAGCTGCTCCTGCAGCTGAAGCTCCCGCAGAGGAAACTGCTGCAAAGCCCAAGCGCACACGTAAGGCTGCTCCCGCCAAGGAAGCCTGATTTATCAACCACTAAATTTTAAAGAAATGGCTGTTACATTAGAAGATATCAAAAACCTGCGCACCAAGACCGGTGCCGGTATGTCAGATTGCAAGAAGGCTCTCACCGAGGCTGAAGGCGATTTTGAAAAGGCTATTGAGATCATCCGCAAGAAGGGTCTTGCTGTCGCTGCAAAGCGTTCTGACCGCGAGGCTTCAGAAGGTTGCGTCCGTGTAAAGGTTGACGGTACTTTCGGTGCCATCATCGCTCTCAAGTGCGAAACCGACTTTGTTGCCAACAACAAGGATTTCGTTGCTCTGACACAGTCAATCCTTGATGCAGCTGTTGCTGCCAAGGCCAAGTCTCTGGACGAGGTAAAGGCTCTGCCTTTCGAAGGCAAGACCGTTGCCGACATTGTTCTGGAACGTACCGGTATTGTGGGCGAAAAGCTTGAACTTGACGGCTACAACTGGATTGAAGCTCCTGAAATTGCTTCTTACAACCATCAGGGCAAGAACTTCCTTTGCGTACTGGTAGCTTTCAACAAGGAGGCTGCAGACAAGGATTATGTTCATGAAATTGCACTGCAGGTTGCAGCTCAGAACCCTGTTTCAGTAAGTGAAGCAGACGTTCCTGAAGAGATCAAGAAGCAGGAAATGCAGGTAGCTGTTGACAAGACTAAGGCTGAGCAGGTAAGCAAGGCTGTTGAGGCTGCTCTTAAGAAGGCTGGTTTCAATCTCTATATTGCTGAGAACGAGGATCACATTAAGGAAGGTATCATGAAGGGTAACATTACAGAGGCTCAGGCTGATGAAATCCGTGCCCTGAAGGAGAAGGTTGCTGCCGAGAAGGCTGCCAATCTGCCTGCTGCAATGATTGAGAAGATTGCCGAAGGTCGTATGAGCAAGTTCTTCAAGGAGAGTTGTCTGCTTAACCAGAAGTCACTTAGCGATGAGTCCAAGACTGTTGCCGAGTATCTTCAGGCTCTGGATAAGGACCTTACTGTTACCGCTTTCAAGCGTTTCTCTCTTAAGGCTGAATAATCAAAACCTTAAAATATTCAGAAAAACGGCTCCTTCGGGGCCGTTTTTTTTGTTGCGCATGTTTGTGCGTAATGTTAGGGATTAGCGGAATTGTCATGGCGGGAGGTGATGCGCAGGTTCGTTTCATTTGTGCCTCGGGCGTTACCCGAGGCACAGGAGGCCGGAATGGGTGCCATGTGTATCCGCCTTGCCGTCAGAGGCGTTTGCCTTGCCCGGTTAAAGAAATCCTGTGGAACACAAAGTGCCTGTATTTTGTTCCAGTATTCCGGTTTTTGAAATGG
>JAGHSY010000105.1 GCA_018065615.1 Candidatus Colenecus caballi
AACCAGACTGTATGACATAAAGAAATGGAGGGCCGACAACCTGTTGCCTAACCCCTCCATTAAAAGACTCAATCTGCTCAAAAAAGTGAGCTAAAAAGAAAATGTTAACTTAACACCCTAGGTCAGACCCCGCTTCAACAGCAGGGTCCGGCCCAAATTTATTCCCGTTTTACACTTTTGTAATGTATTTTGTGTAATTTAGCGCAAAAATTACACAGGCATGACAAAGGACAAATACCTATCAGACATTATCAGAATCCTTAAGGAAGAGGGGCTGGGACTCTCCATGGATGACATTGCACAGAAAATCGGTGTCACCAAGAAAACCCTGTACAACCGCTTTGAATCAAAGGACCGTCTCATTGAGGACTGCCTGACACAGGTTTCCCGTGAATTCAAGGAGAATCTGGCATGCATGGATGATGAAAGCATTCCCGTTGAGAAGCGTTTTGAAATGGGCGTCAGCACATTAAGACAGTATTTCAAGGAAATGTCACCCGCGTTCATGCGCGACCTTATGAAGGACTATCCGCAGAAGGCGTCTGTTGACCATACATCGGGCTCAAGTTATTTTGAGGAAAAGATTGCGCAGAACATTGAGCAGGGAAAGAAAGCTGGAGTTTACCGCAGTGAGATTGACGCGGGTCTGTTTGCCAAGTACATTTCCTTCTCAATTTTCTCATTCTTCCAGAAGGAGGTCATGATGAGAAACACATATTCCGCCGACTTCTATTTCAGTCAGGTCATTGATTTCAATATAAACGCACTATATAAAAAATGAAGAGACTTAAATTCTTGAGCGTTCTTCTGCTGCTGGCATCTGGGCCAAAGACACAGGCCCAGGAACAGTTCACACTGAAGGAGTGCTTTGACTATGCCATCGAGCACAACCAAAGTCTGCAGAAGGACAGACTGGGGCTGGAGACAGCCGCACAGTCCAAACGCGAACTGATTGGTTCGCTGCTGCCGCAGATCAATGCTTCGGCGGGATTCACCTACAACATTGACAAGCCTCTGGTTACCATGCCCAACTTTATCAGTCCCATGATGGGAGCCATGGCACCGGCCGGCCTGCCCGACTACATTGCCATGACAATGAGTCTGGACATGTCAGCCAACTGGGGCGCATCACTTACCCAGCAGATAGTCAACCTGTCACTGCTGAATGCCCTGAAGGTCACCGAAGCCACCGGTGAGATGGCTCAGATCGGTATAGAGGCAACAACCAATGACATCATTGCCCAGACTGCCACCTTCTATTATAATGTTCAGGTGCTGCAGTACGCCATGACACAGTTCGATGAGAGCATAGCCCTGATGGACACCACTCTGAACATGATGCAGGTCAACAGGGAGATAGGACTTGTACGGCAGATTGATGTGGACCGCATAACCGTTGCAAAGACCAATCTTGAAACACAGAAAAGTTCTATGCTCCAGGCGCTTGAGGTCCAGAAGAACCTGCTCAAGCTGCAGATGGGATTCCCCATGACGGAAGCCATTATAATTCCCGAAATAAACCTTGATGAAATGGAGAACCGGCTTCAGACTGCGGCCAGTCCCGGATTTGACATAACCGTCCTGCCCGCATACAGGATACTTGAACAGCAGAAGAACCTGGCCGGACTGCAGTACAAGTCAGCCCTTTATGAAACCCTGCCAGTTCTGGTGCTTGCCGCCAACTATTCATACAACTACACAGGAAACGACTTCAGCGGACCGTCTTACCACAGCTTTCCGGTCTCTATGGTTTCACTCAACCTGAAGATGCCACTGTTCACCGGCATGTCCAAGAACGCAAAAATCAAGAAGGCCAAAATAGAGATGATGAAGACCGACGGTGACCGCGAAACGCTTGAACAGTCACTGACAATGGCCCACAGCAACGCACGCATGCAGCTTGAGCAGCAGATACGCACCATTGAAGCGCAGCGCAGGAACAAGGACCTTGCCCAGGAGGTGTTCAACGTGACGGAATTCAACTACGGTGAAGGCATTTCATCACTTTCTGACGTTCTGAACGCCACATCATCGCTCATCGAAGCCCAGATGAACTACGTCAACGCCCTGAGCAGTTGCATGAGCGCATACATCGAACTCAAAAAGACCGATGGCACCATCGGAGAAATAAACCAATAAGCGGAATAACAATATGAAAAAGATAACAGGCATAGCAATTACGGTTGTCGTAATAGGAGGTATAGTAGCCGTTCTGGCGGCAAACAAAAAGAAAATGGAAGCTGAGACCAGTCAGGCCGCACAGACGGAAAGCGGCGTTCTGGTATCGACGGTCATGACAAAGTCCGATGAATACAGTCTGGACTTCACGGCCAACGGCGCGACAACGGCCATCAACGAACTGAATTTCGTATCGAACACACAGGGCCGCGTCATTGCCATCTATGCGGACAACGGCAAATACGTAAGGAAGGGCGACAAGCTTCTGGAAGTGGACAGTGACCTGCTGCAGTCCGATTATGAAGCCGCCCAGGCCGCGTATGACGACATGAAGCAGAACGTTGACCGCATGACACGCTCAAATGCCGTTGGCGGCGTCACCGACCAGCAGCTTGACGGTCTCAAGACACAGCTTAAGGCAGCCAAAAGCCGTCTGGACCGTGCGCGCAAGATGCTTGAAGACGCAGTTGTCAAGTCACCTATGGACGGCCGCATCAACATGCGTTATGTGGAACTGGGTTCGCTCATTGCCCCCAACGCCCCGCTGTTCGACATTGTCAACGACAGCCAGCTCAAGGTTACCGTGGGCGTTCCCGAATCAAGGGTCAAACTGCTTGAAAAAGGCCAGCAGGTAACCCTTACCAACAGTTCTCTGCCCGGAAGGACCTTTACAGGAAAGATAAACTACATAGGCATAAAGACCGACCGCGGTCTGAACTACCCCGTCGAGATTTACATTGACCGTGACGATGCCCTGCGCATTGGCATGTATCTGAAGGTACAGTTCAATGCCGGCACCGGCCGTAACGGCGTGCTTGTTCCGCGCAAGGCCATAGTTGGAAGCGCCAAAGCCGCCAACGTATTTGTCATAAAGGACGGAAAGGCCGTAAAGCGCCAGGTTGTCCTGGGTGAGATGATTGGTGACAACGTTGAAATTCTGGACGGCATAAGCGCCGGTGAAGAACTCATCACCGCAGGCATAATGAATGTCGCAGACGGCACAGAAGTCACAGTTGTAAAGTAAGCAGCCATGAAAATTTCAGATCTGTCAGTAAGAAGACCCATAACAGTCATAGTGCTGTTCATGGTCATAGCCATACTGGGCTTCCTGGGCTACTCTTCGCTCCAGGCCGAGCTCATGCCCAAGTTCACGCCGCCTTCCATGAACGTGCAGGTGGTCTATCCCGGCGCATCGCCGTCCGAGGTCGAGAACTCCCTTACCCGCAAGCTTGAAGACGCGCTGTCCTCACTGCAGGGCGTGGAGTCCATGCGTTCCTATTCGTTTGAGAGCATGTCAATGGTTTTCGTGTCATTCACATACGGCACTGACATTGACAAGGCAATGACCGATGCCCAGAACAAGATCAGCTCCAAGAAGGCCGAACTGCCCAGTTCCATCCTGTCACCGATGATCAACAAGATTACGGTCGATGACAAGTCCATCATCACCATGTCCGTGACATCGGACCTGGAGACAACTGAATTCAGTGACCTGGTGGAGCACCGCCTGCTGCCCGAACTGCTCAGAGTACGGGGCATGGCAAAGGTCACGTCTGTAGGCGAACTTCCCAAGGAAATTCAGATAAACCTTGACATGGAGCAGATGCGTGCCCTTGGCATGACGCCCGTGCAGGTTCTGGGCGTGCTGCGCGGCGCCAACCTTGACTTCCCCACCGGCAGCCTGAGGAATGACCGTACCAACACCTCAATCCGCCTGTCAGGCAAGCTCCAGACCATTGACGAGATACGTTCTCTGGTCATCATGACAATGCCTAACGGCACACAGATACGCCTGTCAGACATTGCCGAGATTACTGAAAGCGCCAAGGACGCCATCAAACTGGCCCGCGTGAACGGCAAGGAGGCCGTACTGCTCAACATATTCAAGCAGTCCGATGCCAACGCCATTGACCTGAGCGACCACGTGCGCGAAAGTATAACCCAGCTTGAACAGTACTACAGCGATGTCAACCTCAAGATGGAGATTGTGTCGGACACATCGGACTTTACACGCGAATCCATTTCATCTGTGCTGGTTGACCTGCTGCTGGCCATTCTGCTGGTTACAATAGTCATTCTGCTGTTCCTGCACAACTGGCGCAACGCACTCATGGTCATGCTGGTCGTTCCGCTGTCACTCATAGGCGCGTTCATTGGCATGCAGCTGTTCAACTTCACGCTGAACCTGATGTCCCTGCTGGGCCTGTCTGTCGTGATTGGCGTGCTGGTCGATGACGCCATTGTGGTCATTGAGAACGTGTACCGTCACCTGGAGATGGGCAAGAATCCGCTCCAGGCCACCAAGGACGCAATGGACGAGATTGGTTTCACCGTCATTACCGTGACCCTGGTACTTGTCATAGTATTCCTGCCCATTGCACTGACCAACAGTCTGGTATCGGACATTCTGCGCCAGTTCTGCGGTGTGATTGTGTTCGCCATACTGTTCTCTCTGCTGGCCGCACTGACACTTGTGCCACTGCTGACCTCACGTTTCGGAAAACTTGAGCAGCTTGACACAAAGAAGTTTTCCGGCCGCATGCTGCAGGGCTTTGAAAACGGAATCAGAAAGTTCGGGGACTGGGTTGCCGGCATCCTGGGCTGGTCACTGGGCCACAAGCGCTGGATTGGTATCATTGTCATAGCCGTTACCGTAGCCATCTTCAGCCTGTTCCCAATGGGATTCATCGGATTCCAGTTCATGCCCGATGTTGACCAGAGCGAATTCTCGGTCCTGATTGAGATGCCCAAGGACATTTCGATTGAAGAGTCTTCAAAGATGGTGGCCAAGGCCGAAACCTGGCTGCTTGAACAGGACGAGATAACTGAGGTTGTCACCATGATTGGTCTGACCGGCAGCCAGAACGAAAGCACCCAGGGCACCCCGTACCTGTCAGAAATCACCGTCAAGATGGTTCCGCCGTCAGAGCGTGATGAGAACGTGATAAAGTACATTGCCCATCTGCGCCGTGAGCTGACCGACCATCTGGTTGACGCCAAGGTCAAGATGTTCGCCGCATCACTGCACGGTTCCGGCAACAGTTCGGCAGTGGAATACGTGATCAACGGCAGCCAGGCCGATTCCGTGGCCCTGTTCGCAGAATATGCGCTTGATGTCATGCGCTCAATTCCCGGAACCGTCCAGCAGCAGATATCCACCGGCAGCGGCATGCCTGAAGTGCAGGTCACCGTTGACCGCGAAAAGATGTCGGCCCTTGGTCTGACGCTTGACAACGTAGGTCTGACCATGCAGATGGCTTTCCAGGGCAACACGTCGCTCAAGTATGTGCAGAACGACTACGAATATGACATCAACATACGCGCTGACAAATTCTACCGCGAGAACATTGATGACGTGTCAAACCTGACCTTCGTCAACGCCCAGGGCAGCCGCATTTCACTTGACCAGTTTGCCCAAGTGCGTCTGGGCACCGGTCCCAACCGCCTTGAGCGCTACAACCGCAACCCGTCCGTCACCATCGGATCAAATGTTGTGGGCATATCGGCCGGCGCCGTTTCAAGCCAGTTCCTTGAAAAGGTCGATGCAAAGGCAAAGCAGATGGGCGTGTCACTTGAAACCGTGGGCGACATGAAGTCCATGATGGATTCCATGAGCGTAATGGGCATTGCACTGCTGCTCTCCATCATCCTGATGTACCTTGCAATGGTGCTTCTGTACAACAACTGGGTGGATCCGCTGGTAGTCATGTTCTCCATACCGTTCTCAATACTTGGAGCCATTCTTGCACTGGCCATGTCCGGCACGTCACTCAACATCTACGCCATGCTGGGTCTGGTCATGCTCATCGGTCTGGTGGCCAAGAACGCAATCCTGCTGGTTGACTTTGCCAACGAACAGCTGGCAGCCGGCCAGAGCATGGACAACGCCCTGATTTCAGCAGTGAAAATGCGTACCCGTCCTATCCTTATGACCGCCCTGTCAACCATCATCGGCATGATTCCCGTAGCTGTGGCATCGGGCTCCAGCGCCGAACTGCGCAACGGCATAGGCTGGGTCATCATTGGCGGCATGACCCTGTCCACCCTGCTGACCCTGGTGGTCGTTCCGGTGGTATTCAAGATTTTCCACAGGAAACAGGCTGCGGCCTGATTCCTGAACCTGGACTGATATTAATCCCGATGCACTTTTGCGTGGAAAGTGCATCGGGATTTTCTGTCACTTGAACTAATGCCGTTCAGAGCACCTTCTGGCTGGGAAGGCAGCGAGTGAACGTATTTTTAGATGCAAATTTCCATGCAAAGGTGCATCCAACTTGGCACCCCATTACATCAGCACCTGCGTAGCACCCTCCTGGCAGGGGTGGCTATGGAAGAACACCATTACCAATGCACATTTTCACAAACAATGCATACAAATGTTCACAATATATGTCATTTTCGTTCAGTTGAACATTTTTGACACATTCAGTTATATAAGCCTGTTGGAATTATACCTTTATTTGCCAAGCCAGTAATGACCTGAATCCATTCATTAACTCATATTTCTGAAACCATGTCAACGAAATTCATTCATCTCTGCTTTTCGTCCTACTCCGAAGTAATGTTCCGTAATCATGAAGACTATGTTCGCGGGATTAACGATCTGATTATTGCATCTTACAAAACCGGAACTACCATTCTGGCTTATGTTTTAATGTCCAATCATGTGCACTGCTGCATTCAGACACAAAAAGATCCTCAAGAACTGCATCGGATTTTTAAAACATCATACGGCCGGTATTTCTCGGCCAAATATGGTCGGAAAGGCAACATTGGTGATTTGGACGTAAAAATTGTCAGCATTGAAGGCTATCAGCATTGCCTTACAGCTATCAGCTACTGTCTAAGGAATCCCCTTCACCATGGCGTAACAGATTCTCCATTAAACTACCCATATTCATCGGTCGCAGCATATTTCCGGGACAGCATGGGTCTTGGTCCATTCCCAAAAACAAAAAGCCACTGTCCCAGACGGCTCACCCCTGCCAATGTTGCAAAACCTAATGGTTTACGTTTTGACCCCGATGGGCGGGCATCGCTTGACACTTCAGTTGACTACGAGCAGGTTGAAATGCTGTTTAAGACGCCCAATGAATTCATTTACAATATGATGATCAGAAAGAGCGGCAAGAAATGGCGTGACGACCAGTCAGATGACAACACAGGCAAGCCCGTAACATTGGAAATGTTGGAATCTGATTACTTTCTTGTTCAGGAAATGGAAAAGCACGAACGCTTCAAATTCAAAGTAACAGAAATATCAGACTGCTCAATTTGCAATATCATTGATAATGAACTGATTCCGAAATCAGACTTAAAGTCCGTGTATTTTCTGTCCATTGAACAGCAATTGTCTATTGGGCATTATCTTCATTCCAAGTATTCCTGCTCACTTGCGCAGATTGCCCGTTGTCTTGCCGTCAGTGATGATTCATTCTTCAGGTTATTTCATAAATAATGCATTATTTCGATGCACTTTTGAAGGTAAACGTTCATCGAAAAAAACACACTTACACAGCCACCCCTACCAGAAGGCTCTCACGCAGGTGGGGCTGAATTGACACGCCAAGTTGGATGCACTTCAACTGAAATAGTGCATCGAAAAGAACACCAGTCCTCCAAGCAGTCAGGCATTCCTTATTTTCAGATAGTTGCAGGAGAGCATACGGTCACCGTCGCCGCGCAGGTGCATGGCGCCGCCCTGGCAGTAACGCCACACGCCGCACGCACGGCACTCGTCCTTCTTCATCCATTTGCGGTTGCGGTACAGCTGGAACCTGTTCTCCCATACGTCCCAGAAGCGGTCAGTGTGAATGTTGCCCTGATGGTAGTCGCTGCGTATGCTCAGGCAGCCCGATATTGAACCGTCACTGAGAATGGAAGCCACGCTCACGCCCGCTATACAGTTGAAATAGTGGTCACGCGCCAGACCTTCATACGGTCCCAGGAAGCCTTCACAGGCAAAATTCAGTCCGATGCGGCCCTCCTGACGCGTCCTTGTTATGAAATCCATGAGCTGCACGAACTGCTCATTGGAAAGCATAAGCTCCGGATCATCGACAGCACGCCCCATGGGTGCCACGGTAAATATGCGCCACATCCTGACGCCCCGGCTTATGAGATATTCCTTGAGGCGTTCCAGCGAATCGAAATTGCGCCGGTTTACGCATGTGATAAGGTCCCAGGTAAGCACGCCATACTTGGACACCAGCCAGTCAATGGCGGCATCGGCCCTCTTGAAGCTCAAATCACTGCCGCGCATCCAGTTGTGCTCGGCCTCAAAGCCGTCAAAGCTCATGGCAAACGAATCCAGGCCGGCATCGACCAGTTCATCGACCTTTTCCTTTGTCAGGAGCATGCCGTTTGAGACCATGCCCCAAATGTATCCGCGCTTCTTGATTTCCCGACCCACCTGGACAATGTCCGGACGGACAAGCGGTTCGCCACCGGTGGTGATTACCATGACATGATGACGGTTTACGCTTTCAGGAGCTGAATCAAGCACGCCCAGCAGGTCTTCGACTGGCGGATCAGGCAGCCCGGCTGTCTTTCGGCAGTCACTGCCGCAGTGACGGCAGCTCAGGTTGCAGCGCAGGGTGCACTCCCAGAACAGCTGGGTAAGCCTATGTTCCAGCTGTTCCGTCCTGAATGCGGCACGGTTCACTTCAAGTGCCAGTTTTCTTGGAAATGAGAGTTTGCAGTTCATTCTTTCTTCAGTTCCGCATTGATGCTGTCAATCCTGTCCTGCATTGCCTGATTCTCCTCGGCCCGACGGCGCATGACATCGGGCGTCCCATATATGAGAGCCCGGCGGCGGCTGTCCAGTATCTGCTGCAATGAATCAGCCTCATGCTGCAGTTCCTGCATGCGCATTTCATTCTGACGGGACTCATTCTGAGCCTTACGGCTTGTCCTGCATGACACAGTCAGGAACATGGCAGAGACTGAACACAGAAGCAGTGCCCAACGTCTTGAAATTGAAATCTTTATCTTTTTCATCACTGTCTGTATCTTACATTACAAGCATCAACATTCTTATAAACTGATGCCACATCATGGGTCCCAAATGTTTCAGGAATGGGGTAAAGTTCCGGTATGTTGAATGATTTGAGCGTAGTCCTGTATAAGTCAGGATCCTTCTGTGGGAGCACAAATGGCTTGCCCAGTGTCCCATCCGGTCCGATGTATGCAATGTACGGCCGTCCGTAAACCAGATCGTCACGCTTTGAGGCGAACACCACCCAGCGGCTGTTTGAGCTCCAGCTGTGATAAGTGTCTGCACCATAGGCATTGACCCTGCGCATGGTATCCGTCTTTCTGGTTCTCAGGTCAACAAGCACCAGTTCACTCTCTGGATGCCACACCGGGAATGTTCCGTACTGCTGGGCTGTTGCCATGAGCCAATGTCCGTCCGGTGATGCCTTCAGATGACTGAATGACAGGTTTTCACCAGCCTGAATGATTGTAATCACTCTGTCTCCCATTTTACCGGTCTCAGGGTCAAACTCTATCACAGCTATGTCATAATGCATGTCTGTGGTGCTGTCCGGCTGTTCCACGTGTCTGGCACGACAAAAGAAAATGGTCTTTCCATCGGCCGAAAAACAGGGAAATGTCTCCTGATATTCCACGCCACGGACTGCCGGACTGTCTGTTGCTGTCAGACTGTCAAAGTCAAGCACTACAAGGTCACTCTGTGTGTCATAAACCTCCATGCGCAGGTTCCGCTGCCCGTGAATGGCAAACGCAATGTCCGCGGTAGTGAACACGCCGTAACGGCCGTCAGCCGAGATGTCTCCGTACACGGTATTTCCGGTGAACTCAGTCCTTGTATTCAGTTTCTTAATCCTGCCGTTCCTGCTCAGAACAGTTCCACCTTCAGATCCGCGCAGATGCATGAATGACGTGCCGGCACGGTTTGACGTGTGACAGTTCATGCAGCAATCGTCTGCAATGCGGTTATCGCCAAGAAGACGTGTTCTGAAGCCCTGCATGTCACGTTCTTCAATCTGAATCCCCTTCCAGACCTCATACGCCGGTTCTATCAGCCTGTAACTGATATAGCGGTCAATTGAGTCCGATGCAACCGTCCATGTAAACTCCCTCTCAAAGCCGTCCGATTGGACCATGACTGTCAGCTTTCCGCCCTTTTCGGCCTCCAGCATCCTGTGCCAGCGGCCCTGCGGGAAACTGACCAGTCCCTTACGGCCCTTGAACCTGTATTCCCCGTTCGCACCGTTGACAGTGACTGCCACCTTCCGGTATCCCACCCTGAAGTTGAGCGGCGCAATGTTGCAGGGGATGGTAACATCGGAATAGTCTGGAAACATTTCAGTATCCTGCTGCACAGGCTCATACTTGCAGGCGGTCAGCAGCAGGGCAAAAGCCAATAAAAACCTTGTCTTCATTTGCGGAATCTGGAAAAGTCAGTTGACATCAGGTAAAACCAGTAGGTATTCATATATTCCTGCGGAATGTTTTCCCGCTCACGGGCTTTCTGGAAATCAAAATACTTCTCCACAACAGCCTGTGACAGATGATACTTTTCAACAGTCTCACGGAACGACTCATCGGAATTGACCGGAGCCATCAATGCCTCCTGGTACAGGGCCGGGACTTCAACCAGCTGGTCCAGGCCATTCAGATAATACCTGTCGTAGCCGGCTATGAATGAGTTCATTCTCTTTTCCAGAAGACACATGCACAGCAGGTAGTCAACGGCAACCTTGTTCAACGGATTGTCCTTCACTATTGAGTTCAGCGACCCGTTCATGTCATACTGGGAAAACATCCTGTCCGAATCCGATGCCCTGTCCCTCAATATCAGATACTCTAATGGAATGCTGTCACGGCCAATGCAGTTACGCATATTTTCAGCCCATGCATGATGGCCCCATGTCTGTGCCAGGATATCCAGATATTTGCCGGCAACCGCATAGTCACCTGCAATCACTGAAATCTCTGCAAGTTTGCGCAGCATTCTGGATGAGTAATGGCCCGGCAGGACGGTCTGGGCCAAGAGCGCACAGTCTGTTGCCTGTGACAGGTCACCGGCTTCAATAAGGGCATCGACATTATACATTGAAGCCAGGTACGAACTGTTCTTTGCGGTGTTAAGGAACAGCCCTTCTGAAATTCTGTTCTGTTCCACACTAAGCAGCCTGTCAGGAAGGCGGCCCTCAATGGCATAGGACAGATTACGGTAATACAGCCAGTAGGGATTGCCTGTTATCTCCTTATCCTTCATGCTCCTGATCTTGTCCCACTGTCCCTGGTATGCGTATGTGCCGGTCTTGACGGCATGTTCCAGACTTCTGTCATCGGCCTTACATATGAAAACTGATATTATACCATATGACAGGGCGTACCATATCCTTTCCTTTAACACCAGAGAGATGATGATGAAGACCGGCTGCAGCAGAATAATCCTGCAATCGGGAACGATATAGTTCTGCAGGACCGGATACAGCATAGTTTGGGAGAATGTCAGGTTGTACAAGCGGCCAAGTATGACCATAGCAAGCAATCCTGCAAGAGCCAGAGAAATGCCGCGGACAGGTTTCCTGCGGTCAATGAGGCACAGCACCAGAGCCAGGAATGTGGTGTATGAACCCGCCAGGACATACATGACAGGTATGCTGACTGCAAATGCGACAGATCTTATCCTGTCATTTCCAACAAATGTCAGACCATAGGCAGCCCATGTGACCAGCACCAGTCCGAGAGTCTGCGCCAACGGATAGTTAGGAAATTTCAGGAACGTGAGTTCTAGAAATGCCACAAAAAGTACAAGACTCATGCTGCCTTCCAGTTGCAGCCTTTTACCAAGCTTTCGGACTCCACAGCATAAAAGGGCCAGAACCGCAACAATAATGATCATGGCAGAAATGCCTCCTGTAAAAAACTGGGTCAGCCAGTCACCGGCAATTGAAGTGAGAAATGCCGGATTGGACAGATACCAGGCAATTCTTTCAGAAGTCCAAAGGAAAATGCCTGTCTGCTCCTTGAAATCAAGTCTGAACTGCGAGCACCTGTACACGACCACAATCAGGATTGCCGTAAAGACAGAAGACAACAACGCAGTAATTATATTCTCTTTTACTTTCATTCCATATTATGAATTTGCAGTACGCAAACTTAGCGAAAAAAAGGGCAGGTACATTTTTTTTGCGTACTTTTGTCACTTACACACGTGCACGCGTAAAATGGCAGGCAGACTTTATCTCATTCCCACACCGGTCGGCAATCTTGAGGACATAACCTTAAGGGCATTACGCATCCTCAAGGAAGTGGACCTGATTCTGTGTGAGGACACAAGAACCAGTTCAGTTCTGCTGAACCACTTTGAGATAAAGAAACCGCTCCTGTCACACCACAAGTTCAACGAGCACGAGACATCGGCCGGCATGGCAAAACGCATTGAAGCGGGCCAGTCTGTAGCTCTGATAAGCGATGCCGGCACACCGGGCATATCGGACCCGGGATTCATGCTGGTGCGCGAATGCGTGGCACAGGGCATTGAAGTTGAGTGTCTGCCAGGCCCAACGGCTTTCGTTCCGGCCCTGATTGATTCAGGACTGCCCTGTGACAGGTTCCTGTTTGAAGGTTTCCTGCCCCAGAAGAAAGGCCGCCAGACCAGGATAAACGCACTGAAGGACGAACCCCGCACAATAATCTTCTACGAATCGCCCTACCGCCTGGTCAAGGCCCTGCAGCAGTTCGTTGAAGCGTACGGTCCCGAACGTCCCGTTGCCGTATGCCGTGAAATATCAAAAGTGCATGAGGAGTGCGTACGCGGCACTCTGGCAGAAGTGCTTGGCCATTTCCAGCAGACCGAACCAAAGGGTGAAATTGTCATTGTACTTGGCGGAGCACCGGAAAAGAACCGTAAGGAAGAATGAAGGAGGAATTTCAGGTAATACACGAAAATAAGGCCGAAACCGCCATCCTGGTGGGTATCATAACCCAGAACCAGGACGAGCGCAAGACCACCGAATATCTTGACGAGCTTGAGTTTCTGGCCCGGACGGCCGGAGTCAGCGTCATGCGCCGCTTCACGCAGAAGATTCCGCAGGCCCTGAGCGCCACCTATGTTGGCAAGGGCAAGCTTGAAGAGATGCGTGAATACATTGACCGCATGGATGACATGGAGAACCCCGTGGGCATGGCCATTTTCGATGACGAACTCACCGCAAAGCAGATATCGGCCATTGAACAGGCCCTGGGTGTGAAGGTGCTTGACCGCACGTCGCTCATTCTGGACATCTTTGCCATGCGCGCACAGACGGCCCACGCCAAGACGCAGGTCGAGCTGGCACAGTACCGATACCTGCTGCCCCGTCTGCAGCGCATGTGGACACATCTGGAACGTCAGGGCGGCGGCTCGGGTGCCGGCGGCGGCAAGGGATCTGTAGGTCTGCGTGGCCCCGGTGAGACCCAGCTGGAAATGGACCGCCGCATAATCACGCAGCGCATAAGCTGGCTCAAGCAGCAGCTCGCTGACATAGACCGCCAGAAGGCCACCATGCGCCAGAACCGCGGCCGCCTTATTCGCGTGGCCCTGGTAGGCTACACCAACGTAGGCAAATCGACCCTCATGAACGTGCTGTCCAAGAGCGACGTCTTTGCCGAAAACAAGCTGTTCGCCACCCTTGACACCACAGTGCGCAAGGTTGTGGTGGGCAATCTGCCGTTCCTGCTGTCCGACACCGTAGGATTCATCCGCAAGCTGCCCACTGACCTGATTGAATCGTTCAAATCGACCCTTGACGAAGTCCGTGAGGCCGACCTGCTCATTCACGTGGTCGACATATCGCACCCCGACTTCGAGGACCAGATGAAGACCGTTGAAAAGACGTTGGCTGACCTTGGTGCAGGTGACAAGCCCATGATAGTGCTCTTCAACAAGACCGATGCCTACACCTGGATTGAAAAGGAGGCCGATGACCTTACGCCCATGACGCGTGAGAACATCACCATGGAAGAGCTTCAGCGCACCTGGATGGGCCGCCTGAACGGCGAATGCCTGTTCGTATCGGCCTTGAAGAAGACCGGGCTGGAGGAGATGCGCAAGACCCTGTACGACCGCGTCAAGCAGCTGCACGTCCAGAAATACCCCTACAACGACTTCCTGTATCCCGATTTGGAAACTACGGAATAACGGCGGAGAATTGTTGAAAACAGATGACCATAACTATAAATAACTTAATCAAAAATGGACAAGGTAAAGAAAAATTACTTCACACCTTCAGTGAAGGTAGTAAATATTGTAGAAGCACAGCGGATACTTTTCGGCAGCGGAACAGAGAAATACTCAGTATATGAATATTCTTTTGGTGATGACGATTTTGAGTAAACAACATTAAACACACAAGAACAAGTATGAAGAAGATATTATATTCTATTCTCAGTGCTGTGGCACTGCTGGGCATCGCAGCATGTTCCAATAACGATGACGAACTTGACATGGGCGTCACCCCTAGACCTGTTGCATCAACAACAATCGTTGCAACAACCGAGTCTTCTGCTACTACACGTACTGCTCTGCAGGGTGATGATGCAAATGGCTACAATGTGGTGTGGAGCGAAGGCGATAAGATTACGCTGCAGGGAAGTGATTCACCCACGGAGTATCCTCCTGTTGAATATGCTCTTAAGGAAGGTGCCGGTACAACCAAAGGTAAGTTTGAACCAGTAAAGGATGCCATCGACTGGGAAAAATGCAAAGAAATAAAAGCTTTCTATGCTGTGAAGGACATGAAGTGGCCTGCTGAGCAGACATACAGTGGCGAGGATGTCATCAGTAATGCACCTATGTACTGTTCAGTTTATAATCAGTATGCCGAACCAAACCTTGTGTTCAAGAATATGGGCGGCATCCTGCGACTTAAACTGAAAGGCCTTTGCGCAATCAAGAGAATAGTAATTACAACCCCTTACAATGCCATCAGCGGACAGATTAGCCAAATCTCAAGCCTAGGAACTGCTCAAATCAGTGATGACGGTGGCCATACAATTACACTGCAGATGAGCGAGAACGTTCAACTTGATATGGAAGGAAAAACATTTAATATCGCCATGCCATCAAGCGGAAAAGATGGTTATGCCAACGTCCAGATTAAGATTATTGACGAATGTGACAATGAGATTGTGAAGACAATGGCATCGGGTAAGAAACTTGTTATACTTCGCTCGCAAATTACCAATGTATCTATTTCTGCTCATGGAAAAACTGGCAAAGCCAAGAGATCTGACGGTAGTTTCGTTGATTGGGTACAGCTTTGGAAGAATGGCCCAAGATTCGCAACAATCAATGTGGGTTCAGGTGAGGTTGGAGGATATTATTGTTGGGGTGGCTACACAGGTATAAAAAATTTTGAAGAAGAACACCCTGAACAACGTTATTACAATACGGGTGCTTCTAAACTAACAGGAGATGATGATACCGCCACCAAGCTCTGGGGCAAAAACTGGCGTATGCCAACACGTGATGAATTTTATAATCTCATGACTAATTGTGATTGTACTTTCGAAAAATACAACGGACTAAATGGGGTCAGATGCACTGGTAAAGGAGATTATAAAGACTGTTCGATCTTCCTTCAGGCTGCAGGTTGGGATTACTCATCCTTTCATAAACTTTGGCAATATAACGAATTGGGTGAATACTGGACTTCCTCACCAACACCACATGATGAGATACACGTATATGACAACCTATCACAGTACCTACTTTTTTGTGATAAAAATGGATTATATTGGACGTGCGAGTACAATGGTTGGAGGTATGAAGGTAAATCTGTCCGTGCCGTGCTTAACGAATAATCAGAGAACCAATAGTGTTTTTTCGCCCAAGCCTGTGCACAGGAGCACGTACGGAAATACATTGGGACTGGAGACGGAAGTCTCCAGTTTTTTTTTATAACTTTGCAAGTTATCAAGTAGCTGTTTTCCGATTCTAATAGATATAAAATATATAGAAATGGGTACCGAATTCAAGTATGCACCGATGTTTCAGCTCGGCAAGGACGAGACTGAGTATTATCTGCTTACAAAGGACTATGTCAGCGTAAGCGAGTTTGAAGGCAAACAGATCCTTAAGGTTCAGCCCGAGGCACTGACCATGATGGCAAATGCGGCTTTCCGTGACGTGAGCTTCCTGCTCCGCCGCAGCCACAACGAGCAGGTTGCCAAGATACTGCGCGACCCCGAGGCAAGTGAGAACGACAAGTACGTGGCTCTGACTTTCCTGCGCAACGCCGAAGTTGCAGCCAAGGGCAAACTCCCTCTGTGCCAGGATACCGGCACCGCAATCATTCACGGAGAGAAGGGCCAGCAGGTATGGACCGGTTTCTGAGACGAGGAGGCTCTGGCAAAGGGCGTATTCAAGACATACACCGAGGAGAACCTGCGCTACTCGCAGAACGCTCCGCTTGACATGTACAACGAGGTGAACACAAAATGTAACCTGCCCGCACAGATTGACCTTGAGGCCACCGAGGGCATGGAATACCGTTTCCTCATGGTAACGAAGGGCGGCGGATCGGCCAACAAGTCATACCTGTACCAGGAGACCAAGGCACGCATCCAGAACCCCGGCACACTGATTCCTTTCCTGGTGGAGAAGATGAAGAGCCTGGGCACCGCAGCATGTCCACCCTACCACATTGCATTCGTAATTGGCGGCACAAGCGCCGAAAAGAACCTGCTTACCGTAAAGCTTGCATCGACCCACTACTATGACAGCCTGCCCACCACCGGTGACGAGACCGGCCGCGCTTTCCGTGACGTGGAGCTTGAAGAGCAGCTCCTCAAGGAAGCATACAAGATAGGTCTTGGCGCACAGTTCGGCGGCAAGTACCTGGCTCATGACGTGCGCGTGATACGTCTGCCGCGCCACGGAGCAAGCTGCCCCATCGGACTTGGTGTAAGCTGCAGCGCTGACCGCAACATCAAGGCCAAGATCAACAAGGACGGCATATGGATTGAGAAGATGGATGACAAACCATACGAACTGATTCCCGAAGAACTGCGTCAGGCAGGTGAGGGCGATGCCGTAAAGGTCGATCTGAACCGTCCCATGAGTGATGTCTGCAAGCAGTTGTCACAGTACCCCGTAAGCACCCGCCTGTCACTGAACGGCACCATCATTGTAGGCCGTGACATTGCCCATGCCAAGATCAAGGCCCGCCTGGATGCAGGTGAAGGTATGCCCCAGTATCTCAAGGAGCACCCCATCTACTACGCAGGTCCGGCAAAGACACCTTGCGGCATGGCCTGCGGCTCGATGGGCCCCACAACAGCCGGCCGCATGGACCCGTACGTTGACGAATTCCAGGCAGGCGGCGGTTCAATGATCATGCTCGCCAAGGGCAACCGTTCACAGGCCGTCACTGACGCCTGCAAGAAGCACGGCGGCTTCTACCTGGGTTCAATAGGCGGCCCCGCTGCCATCCTGGCCCAGAACAACATCAAGTCTATTGAATGTGTTGAATATCCGGAGCTGGGTATGGAAGCCATCTGGAAGATTGAAGTCGAGGACTTCCCCGCATTCATTCTGGTCGATGACAAGGGCAACGACTTCTTCAAACAACTGAAACCCTGTGAGGGCTGCAGCATACTGAAGTAATATGTATTTCAAGGACATAGTAGGTCAGCAGGATGTTATTGCGCGCCTGGTGCAGGACGCCCGTCAGGGCACTGTGCCCCACGCCCTGCTGCTTGCTGGTCCTGAAGGCACCGGAAAACTGCAGACCGCTATAGCCTTTGCGCGCTATCTGCTGTGTGCACAGCCGGGTCAGGATGCATGCGGTCACTGCCCGTCATGCGTCAAGATGGACAAACTCATCCACCCTGACCTGCACTTTGTGTTTCCGGTAATAAACAAGGGTTCATCGGACAACCCCACAAAGTCCGATGACGAGATAGCCACATGGCGCCAGTTCATTCTGGACAACCGCTATTTCGGATTTGAAGACTGGCTGCAGGAACTGGACGCCGGCAACAAGCAGGCCCAGATCTGCACTAAGGAAAGTGAGTCCATCCAGTCCAAGCTGGCACTCAAGTCAGTTGAGGGAGGCTACAAGATCATGATAATATGGCATCCTGAAAAGATGCATCAGAACTGCGCCAACGCCCTGCTCAAACTGCTTGAGGAACCGCCTGCCAGGACGGTGTTCATGCTTGTGACCGACACGCCTGAAAATGTGCTGGAGACCATAGTCAGCCGCACACAGCGCATTGATTTCAAGCGCATTCCGGAACAGGCAATTCAGGAACAGCTCATGGGCCCCGGCTACGGACTTGAAGAAAACCAGGCCCGTCAGATAGCCCACCTGAGTTCAGGCAGTTGGCTCAAGGCCATGAACGCGCTTCGCATAAACGCTGAAAGTGAAGAGTTCCTTGACTATTTCATGCAGCTTATGCGCATGGCGTACGCACGCCGCATCAAGGACCTGAAAGTCTGGTCCGATGCCATGGCAGGCGGCGGACGCGAATGGCAGAAACGCTTCCTGGGTTACTGCCAGCGTATGATTCGTGAGAATTTTATCTGCAATTTCCATCTGCCGCAGCTGAACTACATGACTGAGCGGGAAATGCAGTTTTCACAGAAGTTCGCACCGTTCGTCAACGAAGGCAACATCATCGGACTGATGGACGAACTGTCCACAGCCCAGCGTGACATAGAACAGAACGTTAACTCAAAGATGGTTTTCTTTGACCTGTCACTGAAGACCATCATGCTAATGAAACAATAATATGGAAGAGGATTTCATTCTCAATAACGGAAGCGGAGGAATCTGCTACAAGGGTTGCGGTAAAGGCATGGGCCAGCTTCACTCCTTTGACTATCTGGCCGGCGTTCCCGGTTCGGAAAATGAAGAAGGCTATGTCGAGGTCCAGTTCAAGAACACCCGCAAGGGATTCTTCATCAACTCAAACAACCTGCCGCTTGAAAAAGGTGACATAGTCGCCGTTGAAGCCACTCCCGGCCATGACATTGGAACCGTCACCATGACCGGCCGTCTGGTAACGCTCCAGATGAAGAAGGCCAATCTGCGCCCCGACGTTGAAATAAAGCGCGTCTATCGCAAGGCACGTGAAGTCGATATGGAAAAGTACGCAGAAGCCAAGGCCCGCGAACATGACACCATGATACGCTCACGCCAGATTGCCAAGGACCTTGGGCTGGAGATGAAGATAGGTGACGTCGAATATCAGGGTGACGGCGGCAAGGCCATATTCTACTACATTGCAGACGGACGTGTCGATTTCCGCCAGCTCATCAAGGTGCTGGCCGATGCCTTCCACGTGCGCATTGAAATGAAGCAGATAGGTGCCCGTCAGGAGGCCGGTCGCATTGGCGGCATCGGACCATGCGGAAGGGAACTTTGCTGCACCACCTGGATGACCAGTTTCGTGTCAGTGTCAACCGGCGCCGCCCGTTTCCAGGACCTTTCCATGAACCCCCAGAAACTGGCCGGCCAGTGTGCCAAGCTGAAATGCTGCCTGAACTATGAGGTCGATGCCTATGTCGAGGCCCAGAAGCGTTTCCCGTCACGCGACATACAGCTTGAAACACTTGACAGCACATACTATTTCTTCAAGGCCGATATCCTTAACGGACTGCTGTCATATTCAACTGACAAGGTCTTTGCAGCCAACGTTGAGACCATCACCCCGGACAGGGCTCTGGAAATAATAGCAATGAACCGCAAGGGACAGAAGCCCGCCAGCCTTGACGAGACACTTGACCGCACAGACTCACGCATCAAGTCCGACATTCTTGATGAAGGTGACCTGTCACGCTTTGACAAGAAGAAAAAGAAGAAAAAGAACCGTCACGGAAACGGTGCAGGCAGCCAGCGTCCTGAAGGTCAGCAGCAGCCCCAAGGTGAGGGCCAGAACAATCAGCCCAAGTCCGAAGGCCAGCAGCAAAGACCGGAAGGCCAGCAGCACCATAGCCGCCATCATGGTCACGGACGCGGTCCACGTCGTGATTCAGGCGCCAATGGCGAGGGTGGCAGCACTGCAGGCAGCCAGACAGCCAACAATTGAATTCCCAATTTTA
Organism: Candidatus Colenecus caballi; assembly: GCA_018065615.1. Taxonomy (GTDB): domain Bacteria; phylum Bacteroidota; class Bacteroidia; order Bacteroidales; family Bacteroidaceae; genus Colenecus; species Colenecus caballi. The sequence goes on from JAGHSY010000105.1 coordinate 20,249, forward strand.
CTGTTAATCCCGGTCCGCAAATGCTTGATATGTGGACCGGGATTTCAAATATAAAACAACCTGAATAACGTCAATAGCTGACCTGACGTTCGCAGTCAATTCTCAGAAAGACTGAAAGCAGTATGGTGAATCCCCAAAGTGAGGAACCGCCATAGCTGAAGAATGGTAGCGGAATACCTATGACAGGCGTTATTCCAAGTACCATACCTATATTTATAAATAGGTGGAAAAACAGTATGCACACTACCGAATAGCCGTAAACACGTCCGAATACCGATGACTGGCGTTCGGCCAGAAACAGCAGCCGCAATAAAAGCGAAGCATAGAGCAACAGCACGAACACTGACCCCTTGAAGCCCTGCTCTTCACCTACAGTACAGAAAATGAAGTCTGTATCCTGTTCCGGAACGTACTTGAGTTTTGTCTGTGTTCCCTTCATAAACCCTTTACCGGTCAGACCGCCTGAGCCAATGGCAATCTTTGACTGATTCACATTGTATCCGGCACCATGAGGGTCATCTTCAAGTCCCAGAATTACATTTATCCTGGTACGCTGGTGGTCACGCAGAATGTCATTGAAAACATAGTCAACTGAGAACAGATATCCGACTGAACATATGGAAAAGGCAGCCACAAGGATATATGGTCTGATCATGTCCTTCAAAGCACGGAATATCAGAAATATGCCGGTAGCCACTATCAGAACTATCTGAAGCCATGTTACTTTAAATGGAATCACTGCAATGGAGAATGCAAGACCTAACAGCATGCCACCAACACCTGCACATAGCAGAATCCGTTGCAGTATTCTGTCACGCTTCACCATACCTGCAAGGATTGCCGTCATTATCTGAATGATGGTCAGTACAAGCCATGTACCTACAGAGAACGGCTGGGATCCGAAAGGCACCTGACCGAACTTTATTCCCAATATGAAGAAAAGTATTGCACAAAAAGCCAGAAACAGCACAAAACCAGACATGCCTTCACGGTAAAGCACCAGAAGAAACGCCACATAGACCAATGCCGAACCGGTTTCATTCTGGCAGATTATGAGCAGACAGGGAATCATGAAGAACGCGGCAGCCTTGATCAGGTCACCCATTCTCTGCGAATTGAACTCATATCGGTCCATATACTTGGCAAGCGCCAAAGCTGTGGCAAACTTTGCAAATTCGGCCGGCTGCAGACTTACCGGTCCCAAGTGCAGCCATGAACGTGAGCCTTTGGTTTCCTCTGCAACGAAAATGGTAACCAGCAGCAGAAGAAGGAAGGCAAAATAAAAGATATAGGAATATGAGTTATAAAAATTAGCCGTTAAGGAAAGCATTACGGCTCCAATTACAAACGTACAGATTATCCATACCATCTGCTTGCCAGGACGCGTGGCAAATGACAGCAGGTCCGTACTGTCAACATCGGCGCTGGCACCGCAAATGCTGAACCAGCCGCAGACCATAAGGGCAAAACACAGAAGCACTGTAAGCCAGTCCAACTTGGCAAGAATGTTAACGTTCCTCCTCTCCATAATCAATTACACGTTCTGAATACATTCTGGCCTTGGCCTCACTCTCCGGTGACAAACCGCCTGTTATATACTGTTCCATCATAAGCGCCCCTATCGGGACTCCATATACCGCACCGAAACCGCCGTTCTCCACATAGACGGCAATTGCAATCTGAGGATTGTCCATTGGGGCAAAACCCATAAACACTGAATGGTCATTGCCACGGTTCTGGGCCGTTCCGGTCTTTCCACACACAAGATAGTTTTTGTTGTTGGCCGCCTTGCAGGTTCCGTCAATCACAGACTGGCGCATACCCTGCACCACAATCTCATAATTTTCCCTGTCAACCCGGACCTGATGCTTCTCTGAATATATGGAATCAATTTCCTGACCCTCAATGGACTTGACCACATGAGGTCTGATATACCAGCCACGGTTGGCAATGGTAGCTCCAAGATTGGCAATCTGAAGCGGTGTAAGTGTGACTTCACCCTGTCCGATGGCGTTACTGATGGTGGTCAGACCGTTCCATGAACCGTTGTAGTGGCGGTCGTAATAATCGGAATTGGGAATCATGCCTCGGGCCTCACCCGGAAGGTCAATGCCCAAAGTATAACCGAAACCCATATCGACCATATAGTCCTTCCAGACTGTCAGGGCATTCTGGGGCCGTCCGTATTTTGCGTCGCCTATCATATAGTAATAGCCCCAGCAGAAATAGCCGTTACATGATGTAGCAATGGCGAAATTAAGGCTCAAGGGCGATGAATGCTGATGACAGCCCACATGCAGGCCACGGAATGAGAAACCGCCTGAGCACGGATATTGGGTTCTTGTATTTATGATACCCTCCTGCAGAAATGTCAGGGCCTGTGAAGTCTTGAATGTGGATCCCGGCGGATATGTGCCCTGAATGGTTCTGTTGAGCAAAGGCTTGTCATTACGTGAAGCCAGGACCTGATAATTCTCGCCGCGATGTCGGCCGGACAGTTCAGAAGGAGCGAATGAAGGCGATGAAACCATGCAGAGGACCTCGCCGGTTGACGGTTCTATTGCAACAATGCTGCCAATCTTGTTCTGCATGAGCCTTTCACCCAACTGCTGCAGTTCAATGTCCAAGGACAATGTCAGATTCTTGCCTGAAACCGGCAGTTCATCAAATTCTCCGTCACGGTAACTGCCCTGGATACGCCCATAGGCATCTTTCAGCAGTACCTCAACACCTTTTTCACCACGAAGCAGAGGCTCGTAATACTTCTCCACACCCTGCTTGCCAATGAAATCACCCTGCCTGTAGTACTCATCGGCCTCAATATCGGACTTGGAGACCTCGCCCAGGTCACCCAGCAGGTGTGCTCCGGCATCATAATTGTACTTTCTTATTGAACGGCGGTCAATGTCAAAACCGGCAAAGCGGTACAGATTTTCCTTGAAGTCCGATACCTCACTTACCGAAAGCTGCGCAAGAAAGATCTGACGGGTATAGGGTGAGTAACCGGGATTCTTGCGGCGGTCACGGATATCGGCCATGCGGCTTTCAAAGAATTCCCGGGTTATGTCCAAGGAACTGCACAAGGCCAGGGTATCCAGATCCTTGACGTTACGCATTGTGACAACCACATCAAATGACGGCTGGTTGCTGACTATCATCTGACCTTTCCGGTCATAAATTACGCCACGCATCGGATATACAGTACGGTAATAGAGCGCGTTGTTGTCAGCGGAATTACGGTAACGCGTATCAAGAATCTGAATCTGGAACAGACGTACAATGAAAATCAGCACCACTGCAACTATCATGATGCCAATGACATACTTCCTGTTGTCAAACTTATGGTTCTTCACTGTTCAAGAGCGTCTGGCAGCAGCATTCTTTGATGATGAAATGCCAAAGACCAGCATGAACACAAAGGTCAGGAGTGCACTGAACACGACCTTTGCAACCAGTACAGACCAGTCACCAAGTGGAATGCTTCGCAAAAGGAAATATACGGAATGATGTATGAGCGTAGCCAGAATCAGGTAACCGGCAAACTGGCGCACACCCATTGACTGGACACCGGGCAACAGAACGTCATGACGGTCATGGGTGACGAACAGTTTCACCAGCCCAGGCTGAATCATGCCAAGCAGTGTGGCCGAAGCGGCATTAAGTCCGGGAGTTGCAGAAAAAATGTCAACAGCCAGACCCATGAAGAACGACCACAGCAGTATTCCGGTTCTGGACATTGATGAATCAAAGCGCAGAATCATCCAGATATAAAGCAGTGGGGTAACATATCCGAACAGAGATATCCTGTTCAGGAAAAGCACCTGAACAGCCGCCAGTCCCAGCAGGAGACCCAACTTCCTGAAGAATGAAACAGTCTCCATAGCGCTATCTGATTTGAGATTTCAATTCGCCGATTTCAGGATCCGGCGTCTTTGAATGGACATACACCCAACCCAGGTTACCCATGTCAACAGCCAGATCAACTGCAATCCTGAGTGAATAGCCGGATTTCATCTGTTCCACATCGGACACAATACCCACCATAATCCCTTCTGGAAAGACCGATGAATAGCCGGTAGTGACAATCGTATCACCAACCCTGACATCGGAATGATACGGCATGTCGTTCAGCTGCACCTTATACGGGTCACCCCCGTTCCATTCAACAAAACCGAAATTGTCCGATCCCATGACCTTGCAGCTGACACTTGTCTTTGCGTTGAGAAGCGGCAGAACAATTGAATAATGTCTGCCGGACAAAAGGACAACGCCTACAACCCCTGAGGAGTTATAGACGCCCATACCTTTTTCAAGACCGTCTGACTGACCTTTGTCTATCGTAATGTAATTGTCATCCCTGCGGACCGAGTTGTCAATCACCCTGGCAACAACGACCTGCCCTGTCGAAAGCGAATCTTCAAACCTGATGGCAGCGCTGTCTGCAAGAGAGAACAGACGCTGTCTGAGTATGGCATTCTCTTCCACCAGCTGTTCATTCTCCTTTTTAAGGCCGAAATACTGTCCCACTTCCGAACGCAATTCATAGATTGAGCCTGACAGTCCTCCCGCCGATGTCAAGAATGCCTCCTTCTGCCGGTCATTGAAGCCGAACAGCAGCACAAGCGACAAGGTCTCCAGCAGGATGAACAGGAAAACGTAGCTGTGCTTGACTATGAAGTCCAGTAGGGAACGCACGGCCTGTCCTTTATTATCTCATCATGCATGAGAAACGGTCAACATTCTTAAGTGCCACACCTGTACCCTTAGCCACGCTGAGCAGAGGTTCAGTAGCAACATGGAATTCAATGCCTATCTTGTCAGCAAGACGTTTGCTTATGCCGCGAAGCATCGAACCGCCACCGGACAGATAGATGCCGTTCTTGAGAATATCGGCATACAGTTCTGGCGGTGTGTTCTCAAGTGCGTTCAGTACAGCCGATTCAATCTTTGCAATTGAACGGTCCAGACAGTGTGCAATTTCCTGATAGCATACCGGAATTGACATTGGCAGAGCTGTAATCTTGTTGGGACCGTTGACAATGTAATCTTCTGGAGCCTCATCACCAAGGTCTGTCAGGGCTGCACCTACGTTTATCTTGATACGTTCTGCCATACGTTCCGATACCTTGACGTTATGCTGACGGCCCATGTAGTCCTGAATGTCAATCGTGAAATCGTCACCTGCAACTTTGACTGACTGGTTCGATACCAGACCGCCCAGTGAGATGACTGCAATTTCTGTGGTACCGCCACCTATATCGACAATCATGTTGCCTTCCGGGGCCAGGACATCAATTCCGATACCGATTGCTGCAGCCATAGGTTCGAACAGCATATATACTTCACGGCCGCCTGCATGCTCGGCGCTGTCACGTACGGCACGCAGTTCGACTTCAGTACTTCCTGAGGGGACGCCAATCACCATCTTCAGTGACGGAGAAAACAGGCGGCGGCCGGTGTCAACCATACCAATCAGTCCGCGCATCATCTGTTCGCAGGCATCAAAGTCGGCAATCACACCGTTTCTCAAAGGTCTGACTACGCGAAGGTCCTTGTTGACCTTCTCGTACATCAACTTGGCCTGGTTTCCCACTGCCACCATCTTGTCTGTCCTGTTGTCCAAAGCAACGATGGAGGGCTCATTGACCACAATCTTGTCGTTGTGCATGATGATGGTATTGGCAGTGCCAAGATCCATCGACAATTCCTGTGTTAATGAAAAAAGACCCACTGTATTCTGAATAATAAGTTAATGAATCAATGCTTGAAATGACGGAAGCCTGTCATGACCATTGTCATGTCATGCTGCTCGCAGTAGTCAACTGACTCCTGGTCGCGGACCGAGCCACCCGGATGGATTACATTCTTCACACCGGCCTTGTCTGCCAGTTCAACGCAGTCGGGGAACGGGAAGAATGCGTCACTTGCCATGGCTGCGCCTTCAAGTGAGAATCCGAATCCGTGCGCCTTCTCGACAGCCTGCTTCAGGGCATCGACTCTTGATGTCTGGCCCACACCGCTTGCCAGCAGCTGCTTGCCGCGTGCAAACACTATTGAGTTGCTCTTGCTGTTCTTGACCAGTTTGTTGGCAAAGAGCATGTCTTCAATCTCTTCCTGGCTGGGCTTGCGTGATGTGACAAGCTTCAGATCTTCAGGAGTCTCGTTCTTTGTATCCTTTTCCTGAACCAGAACACCGTTCAGAGCGGTGCGTACTAAAGTCTTTGGCAGTTCCTGTTCCTTGCGGATAAGGATAATGCGGTTCTTCTTCTGACCCAGAATCTCAAGAGCGTCACAGTCATAGTCCGGAGCAATTATGACTTCAAAGAATATCTTGTTGATTTCCTCGGCAGTCTCCTTGTCAATGGGAGCGTTGGCAATCAGCACGCCGCCGAAAGCGGAAACGGGGTCACCTGCCAGAGCATCCTTCCAGGCCTGCAGAAGTGTGGGACGTGAAGCTACGCCGCATGCGTTGTTGTGCTTGAGGATTGCGAATGTGGTCTCATCGAACTCATCAATAAGGTCGATGGCTGCGTTTATGTCAAGAAGGTTGTTGTATGATATCTCCTTGCCGTGGACCTGGTCGAACATTGCGCCCAGATCACCGCGGAAAGTACCTTTCTGATGGGGGTTCTCGCCGTAGCGCATTGGGGTGCGGCCTTCAAGTGCCAGACGGAAATGGTCGTCATCCTCATCCTTGGCGAACCAGTTGTATATGCAGCTGTCATAGTACGATGAAACGGCAAAGGCCTCCTTGGCAAACCAGCGGCGCTCTTCAAGAGTTGTCTCGGCACCGCGTTCATTCAATATGTCAAGCAAAGGCTTGTACTGGTCCTTGCTTGCAACGATGACTGCGTCCTTGTAGTTCTTGGCGCCGGCGCGGATAAGTGAAATGCCGCCTATATCGATCTTTTCAATGATGTCGGCATCCTGGGCACCTGACTTCACGGTCTGCTCAAAGGGATACAGGTCAACAATTACCAGGTCAATTTCCGGAATGTCATAGCTGACCATCTGGGCCATGTCATTCTCCTCTTCACGACGCGCAAGAATGCCGCCAAATACTTTTGGATGCAGGGTCTTTACGCGGCCACCCAGGATTGAAGGGTATCCGGTAAGTTCCTCAACCGGCTGGCAGGGGACGCCGAGAGACTCGATGAAACGCTGGGTTCCACCCGTAGAAATAAGTTTTACACCCTCCTGATGGAGTTTGTTGATAATCTCGTCAAGGCCGTCCTTGTAGAAGACCGAAATCAGTGCGGAAGAGATTCTTTTCGTTTCAGACATGGTTGAAAATATGCTATTTGAAATATTGTGCGAAATTACACAATAATGCTCTTCAACACAAGCCATTATCGGCTAACTTTTCAACAAAAGGAAGGAAGACGGAAGCCGGGATGCATCACGACCGGATGACGGGTCAGTGACCGTTGAACCGGACAAACGCGAACTCTATCTGAGCCACATCGGACACGTCTTTGAGAATAACACGTTTGTTTCTGTCCAGAAGATAGAGTGACGGAATGGCTTCAAGATTGTACAGTCCCTTTTCCCTTATCCGGCATCCTCTGTCATAGCATCTTATCCAGGATGAGGGCTGCTCGTCGTAGTGTCGGGTCCACTCTCCGATATCCTCATCAGGATAAACCGAAAGAACAGTCAGCATGCCATTCTCCACAAGGCCTGAAATGATTTCGGAACTTTTCAGGTCCGATGACACCTGACCGCACATTTCACAGCCCGGATTGTTGAAATAAAGCAATGTGAATTCAGATTGTATACTGTTCAAGTAACCGGTAGTGCCGTCTTTTTCAGTATAGACAATCTCATTGGCCCTATGGCCCGGCCTGTTTTGCAGCAGAAGGCCCAACTGATACTTGTATCTTATTACCGACGCTTCATCATAGAATCCGCTTCCTATCATGGTGCGGAGCACAGGAATGAAGAACTCGTCATTCCTCAAAGGCGAGTTCGGATTGATCCAAACCTGTCTTGCCAGCTCTGAAAACTCATCCAGCGCCGCCCTGGTGTTCCTGACACTGTCCAGGAGACTGATAATGGGGAGAGTATCATAAACTGAAACCAGTGAGGCCGAGAACAGGGCCATTTCATTCAGGTTTTGCGGAACAGCAGTCTGCATAGCCGGCCTCACCGGCCCGGCATCGGCCTTACCGGCATTGCGCCTGCAACCGCAGAATACCGTCAGCAGAAGTATCAATGACAAATGGAAGCGTCTCATATCAAATACAAAAACAAGCCTCGGGGTATTATCGGCCCCGGGGCTTGGAAACAGGTTATTCAAAAGAATTTATTTGGCATCACGGACGCAGCGCACCTGGTTTGCCCCCTTGTTGACGTCTGCATACGCCAGTGTGACCCTTCCTTCCGGATAAGTCGTCTTGTTGAAAGTTGTCATGGCAGCAAAGAACTGCGTGGCGGTGTGCGGTGATGAAGTCCACACATAGGTCAATGAAGGATTGCCCAAATATGACTGAACACTGCAGTTTGAATCGGACAGTATCATTTTCTGATAACTATTGTTTGCAATCGTACCGCTCAGAACGAAATTGAATCCGGCTTCATTGAGAATTCTGACGCTTGAACCATTGTAATTCTTGTCATAGTAGCAGGCGGTGGTGTCAACTATTGCAGCAGTTTCCTGTGCGTATGTGCTTTTGTTCGAATAGCCCAGCAATGCAATATATTCGGCACGGGTAGGAATGTGCCAGCCGGCGGGGCAGATTCCCTGTGCACCTTCAAACTTGCCAATGTTTCCCTCCTTGATAGAGTCTCCGAATACTGCAAGAGCCTTATAGAGATAGCCTTTTGCCTTGATGCTTGCGGCATCCTTCAATGCTGTACATGTAGTGCCGTCCGAACTGTACGGATAGAATACTATATCCTTTGAGTCAGCCGATGGTGCATCGGATGCTTCAACTCCCTGAGGAAGATATGCCAGAGGTTCTGCCATCCAGAATTTTCCATCATTAAGATAAACGACCTTGTAAGTGTCACCGCCATAAGTGAGTGAAGGTTCAGGAACAAGGATTGACTCATGGATTTCCTTGCTTTCTCCATTGGCTCCCTTTAGGATTACACTGAACGGAATATTCAGAGCTTCATTCGTGGTGTTGGGGGCAATAGTGACCTTTACCTGCTTTGTTTCAGCATTACCTTCGGCCGGACTGAATGTGGCAAACTTGCTGTCACATCTGATAGACCAGTCACAGTTGGCGTTGATCAGGACTGATGTCTGCATTCCGTCCCATGCAATCTGTTCATTGGGAAGTTACACCGAACCTTCTGGACCGCCAAGAGTCTCTCCAACCTTGTCACATGCCACAAGTGCAAATGCAGCCAGGGCAACAAAAAATAAGTTTTTCTTCATAATTAAAATTAAAAAATGTAAGTTATTGATAACGTAATGATATTCCTCATATTTGACGAGCCATTGAATTCCGGAGCGATCAATCCGTTACCGCACAGAACAGCATGCAGATGCTGCGAAAAACGCCAGTCGGCGAATGCATCCAGAACAATACGCCCGGCAGTTTCCATCTGACAGGCATCATCATAGACATCGGACTTCCTTACCGGAGCCGACATGCCGTCCGAACTTGAAACAATCCTTTCAGAGTCAGTCCCCACAGCAGTCTGATAGCCGGCACAAAGTCCGTACTCCCAACGGCCACGGCGGTAACAGAGACCGGCTTTTGCACTCACAGTCTTCAGATCACGGGAAAAGACATAAGGATAAACCGGAGTGGCAAGCCGCTGCAAGTCACAGAATGATACGTCAAGACCGGCATCCCAATCCTGTGAACTGTATTCATAGTCAAGTCCTATGGACATGGTGTTTGAATTCAGAATCTGATTGGAGCCGTACTCCCTTACCAGTGATATTCCGCCCTCCGTCACCTTGTCCTGAACCGTCTCACGGTTTGTAAGGCGTTCCCACTGGAACAAGCCACGAAGGGTGTGTTCCCCGCTTCTTGCCGAAAGACGGGCTTCAAACTTGGGAGCGCAGTAGCGGTACCATATTGTCTGGCGTTCGCCTACAGAACCCGTCAGATACAATGCCGTTACATGAGCGTAAAGGTTATCCATTGCAAACTGGACGGAGCCTCCAAGCGCATCCTCACGTACAGGGAGTCCGGTCACACCGCTCTCCTTAAGGCGGCTGCCGTTACCTGTCCAGACCTGCCAGTTGCCCAGTCCGAGACCTTCATTGAAGAAGGCGAACGGCGCAGTCTGGGCAGAGCCCTTCTGCTCGGCCGAAACCGTCTCGGTATTGCGCATGAAAATAAAATCCGCACCTGCCGATGACCTGTCACCGACATATATGACAGACGGCGTGAACTGCATGTCAAGACGGTATGAACTGTACCTGAGGTCCTTGCGCTTGGCAGCATTTCCCGCTCTGAAATCAAGGCCGAGACCAACCTTCCACCGGCTGTCCAGATCAACAGCCACAGCGCCTGTCATGCCGTATGACTGGAATGTCTTGCGGCCCGGAGTAAACTCCATGACATCAATCGGATAGAAATTCCTGTCCATGAACATTGAGCCGGACATGCCCGTGGCCTCAGTATTGGAAAAATCAAAGCTTCCCTTCAAGGAAAACCTTTCCTGATGTTTCAGAGACCTTGCAGAGGCTATGACTGTCCATTCGCTTTCACTCTGACTCATATCCTTGAAATCACCGGATTCATATGCGCCACATATCTGCGCTGCAGACATTTCCTGACGCTCCATGCGGATTGAGGCGGCGTTTGTTCCGTCATTCCACAGATTCCTGCGCATGAATCTGTCATACTGATGCTGTCCGCTTGCGGTCACTGAGGCAAGTACTGCCATTGCCATTGTCAGAAAAAACCTATTCATGAAGCGACTGTGTCTGACGTTCATAAAAATCAGTACTGCTGTTGTTGGTATCAATCAGCACCTCATATCCAAGGGCTTCGGACCTTGGAGCATTGACCTTGCGCATCAGAGTCTTTGACTCATGCACGTTTGTCAGTGTGACGTATCCGGCATCAACGCTTGCACTCATACGTTTCTTGTTGTTCGTCTGCTGTCCGTTAAAGACCTCGACGCCGTCCATTATCCAGTCATTTGGCAGACATACTATACGGTCATCACTGCCGGGTTTCTGTATGACATTTTCGGACTTTGAAATGAATTCGGACAATGGGCAGCCCTGAGTCCTGAAAATTACGACAGCGGGTGAATTCATTGAGAAGGTGAATGCGTTTGCCTTGCCCATCTTGATTGGCAAATCCAGTATATGATCCTGACGTATGCTGTCTCCGGGAGCGGGATGATAGGACGTATTGGTGAACAGTGTCGGGTTGTAGCATACAAAATAGTCCGGCCTGTTCAGATTGACCGACAGCGGGTACTGCGCTGAATGGTCTATGGCCCCGTATATGGAAATGACGGCATCTTTTCCGCTTTCCAGAGGATACTGCGTACCGTTTCCGGGGAACTGCCATATTGCCTGGATGAGCGGAGCGAACTGTGAAATCTGATTGGCCGTCCAAACAGTCGATGCATTGGAATTATAGGGGTCAAGCGTAGCGAAGCACAGGCTGTCCAGATACACGGTATGGTCCGTATTGTTATGAAGCATGACATACGAGTCCTGGTTATAGGTACCTTGAGCGGGCAGCTTCATGCAACCGCCGCAATAAATCTCCTTTATGAGGATATCGCCCGTACGGCTGTGCAGCAGATTGATGTCGGCACAGCAGTCCTTTCCGTCAACCACAATGCCGCCGGCCGATCCGTTGAAGCGTTCATAGTCAATCATTGCCGCCAGCGTAGCCGAATAAATGCCGTTTGGCAGAAGAATCTCAATAACCCCTTCCGGGTCCGATATCCCGTTGAACACAGCTCCGTTGGCATTGTCCTTGAATTCAACGGCTATGCTGTCCAGCGGCAGGGAACTGAAATCATCGGGCAGCAGCAGCCTGACCTTGAGTGTGTGAAGGTCGCTGCTGTAGGGATTCTCATTTTCCAGATCCAGGCAGGCACACATCAGCAGGATGGGCAATATGAACAGTATCAGTCTTCTCATAATTCAATTCTGCAGCTTAGACCATAGTAGAATGACGGTGTGAAGATGGCGCCCACACCGGTTGCCATTGATTTGACGTATGGTCTTGAATTGGTGAAATTGTTGGCAAAGAATGAAAGGCTTATTCTGTCACCTATTTCTTTGGTCACACTAAGATTGGCGCTTGCATAGGCACCGTATCCGTCCTCAGAGAAAAGATACGAATTGCTGGGGGTACGGACAAGTCCCTTGAAATCATCATTCCCGGAGTCGGCCTGAGTGAACTCATGCTCCACCGGCACATCATCTTCAACATCAAGGTAGGCAACAGGATAAAGCACATCCGTCCCCTCTGTGGGAATGTTTCTGGAACGTTTCAGCAATGAAGCCTCAACCTTGCAGGTTATGATGAGACGGGCCTCAGGAATATGCGTTATTGCCGTAATGTTGGCATCAAGAGATCTTGCAGTACTTCCCTTTATCATCAGATTGCTGTTGCCTCCGTTTGGATAAATGCCCACATACTGGTATGAGCGGTCAGGCAATGAAGTGTGTGACCACCCGGTGTTGTAATAATAGTTCAATGATGCGTCATCGGTCCTGGTCCAGGTATATGAGGCATCGGCCCTTAGCGAAGTTCTTATCGGTTTTATTTCCGGGAAATCGACCGTAAGTTCGGCACCTGCCCTGTACACCGGTTCGCCGTTGTCCTGACGCTTGTTTGCCACAAACGTGCGGTCTGTGCCCGTAGGACGGTTCACAGAAACCACTGAATAGGTATATGTGTACCTGTAAGGGTTCTTTGTCAGATTGTAGAAACCGACCAGTGACACCTCTGTGCCCGCAAATGCCGTCTCAATGCCAAGTTCCGCATTCTCATGACGCTGCCATTTCAGGTCCGGATTGAACACCATTGTGTACGGCTTTGTATAATAGGTGTAGTCCGATGAAACCAGAATGTCCCTGTATTCCTGCTGGGGGAACAGTATGTAGAATGATGGAAGCTTTTCCGATACGCCCCATCCGCCGCGCACTGTCAGCCTGTCACTGATCTTCCATTTTGCATTCAGTCTGGGCGACAGGGAACTGGGATTGTCATACTGCGACCCCTTTATGAATATGTTGTCCATTCTCAGGCCGGCAATGATCTGCAGTCCGAACGGCAGTGTGAAGTCCTCCTCAAAATAGCCCGATACGGTATGCATGAACGGATAGTCCGTATATGGACGCGGACGGTAGCCGTTTGCTGCCAGCGCGGGATCCTCATAGTATTCACCCTTGCCCACATTGCCGTTTGCCTTCCACTGCAGTCCGGCCTTAAGATTGCTCTTCATTCCATTCCAGCGCTTGTCCCAGGTATATTTGAATGAAGCGGCCAGGTCCATCTCCCTGGAATCAACCACCCTGTCGCTGAAATATTCGCCCGCAGGCAGAAGCGTAGCCGGAAAATAGCCTTCCGATTCCGCATGCACAGCCGGCAGGGCCGAAGCGGACGAATTGAACTTGTGGTTCTTTGTCCTGTTGTCCTCATAGTTCATGCTTGCATCGAACTTGAGGTTGGTGACCCAGGATCTGTTAAGGAGCCAGGTGACTGAAGCGTTGGACCTTACGCCACTGGCGTTCTCCTTTGAATACTCGCCGGTAAAGGCATCGGGGTCATCTTCAGTATTCATGCCGCCTAAAGTTCCGGTCACGCCGGCTTCAAGCCTGAGGTTCTTCTTCAGCGTATTGGAATACACAGCGCCAACTGAACGGCGTGTATATGATTCATATGGCGAAACAAGATTCTTCACTGCCCTGGCCCATTCAGCGCTGACATTCAGCACGCCTGCGGTGCCCGGCAGGTTGTATCCCTTTGAGACCGATGCCTGATAGGTGCGCGGGTTGACTGAACAGCTGAAGCGGTATGGAGTGTATCCCCTCTTGGTATGGATCTTGACCATTCCGTTGCCCAGATCGCCGTATTCGGCTGACGGCACACCTGTCAGCACCTCCACATAATCGACATTGTCAACGGAAATGCTGCGGGTATCAACTCCGCTCATGGAGCCGAAACCGGCATTGCCGCCCAACCGGACCCCATCAACTTCAACAGCCGTAGAGAAAGCGGCATTACCGGCCGATGAATTGCCGGAACGGAGCGAGAAGCTGTTGGAAGATGTCAGATCCGGGTTGACCGTCTTTCCGCCCGGCATGAGCGCGCTCATATCGGACATGTTGCTTATCTGCATATGGTTCAGTGCGTCACGTCCTATGTTGTACGTCGTGCCGGAACCGTCCTTGGGTCTCTGTGCGGTAACCGTTACCTCATCAAGAGCCAGAGATGTGGCTGACAGCCTGATTACCAGCTTGTCAATGTTCCCCTTGACCTCAAGATCCATCTCCTTTGTCACATAGCCCAGCAGAATGACCTTTGCGCTGTATGTGCCGGGCTGAACGCCGTCAATCCGGAACTCGCCGCCGTCAAAGGCCATTGCCCACAGATTGTCAAGATTGATGACTGCACCCTCAAGGGCCTCGCCGGTCTTTGCATCGACAATGCGCCCGCTGACAGTGTACAGACCGGCTGCCAGGCTCTGCAACGGATACAGGACCAGCAGTGCCAGCACTATTGTCACCAACCTTTTCAGCATAGCTTATTCAGCAGGATATGAAATTCCCGGATTCTTGAACTTCATGCGTGCGGACTCCTCACGCACATCACCTGACGTATATGTGATAGTCCATGTATCCATGCTCATGAGTTCCCATATGCGCTCTGCTGTTGCCGGAGCGGCAAAACGGAACTGGATGCTTGGAACATAATCCTTATTGAGCTTCAGGTCCATGCTTATAACACCCTCTTCCCTTGAAACATGATTGCTCAGGTAAGGCAGGGCCTTTGTCACCACGGTCTTTTCAAAAGTCTGGTCTGCAACCTCGTAAATGAACTGCGGAGCATTCTCATACTCAATCTTTCTCTTGCGTACAACGGTTGTGTCACCTGACGGATAACGGCCGTTATAGTCAGCATGGAAACCGTCAAACATCATCTCCAGATATTCGCCTACAGGCATTGTAGTGAAACCCTTCTCAAGACGTACAAATTCAAAGTCCACCGGTGTTGACTTGATGCCGCCGCTTGCAACAGGCATGTCAAGGGACTTGTCCTCAACAACCTCGCGGTAGAATTCCTCATCAAGATCCTCGGACGGATCCATATATACATGAACCACCAGAGGGCAGTCATATTCCGAATCAAGGCCGAAAATCTTCTTTTCCCTAAGCTTGAACTGAAGTCCCAGATAACTGAGATCCGTCTTGTCATGCATGTGTTCGGTCCTTATGGTAACAACCTTGACCTCTGACACTTCAGCGGGATCAGGACTGTAAGAACGGAAATGTGAAGGTGTGAATACTGCCTCCTGAATCTTTTCGGCAGTTGTGGTCTTGGGGTCATAGGAGACGACTACGGTATGGCTGCCTACATAGGTCTTGACACCGTGAACGCCGTTTACCTTCTCCATACGTGCCTTGAATGCCATGGAACTGCTGTAGCACTTGACTGTGCGCAGATTCTCAATCCTGACATCCTCAAGTTCCATTCCGTCTTCAATGTCCCATGTCACGCTGATGGTAGGAAGTTCAAAGCTCTTGCCAATTATGAAGGCTATGACTGCGACAGCCAGTGTAATGATGGCCGGCAGATACTTCATACCCTTCTTTCTGCCAATTGTAAGAGAACCGGTGGTACAGGAAGCCACACATTCGCCGCAGAGCGTGCAGTCAACAGACGTGACCTTGCCGCCCAGTGAGGTTATGTCAATATTGTAAGGACATGCCTTTCTGCAGGCCTGACAATTCGTACACTTGTCTTCATCGTTTATGACATAAAGTATCTGTGCCTTGGGCTTGCCGCAAAGGATCTCGAGCAGATAGCCAAGCAGGCAGAATGCCGCCAGAACCCACACCCAGCCCACAGTCAGGCCTACAAGATCCAGAACAATGAACAGCACAGCAAGACCTGCCACCCAGATCCAGAACTTGAGTGAGTTCGATATGGCACCCATCGGACATATGTACTTGCACCAGAAACGGTCAATGAACAGTCCGAGAAGAATCACAATGGAAACGGTGACTACTGACATCCAAAGAGTGATTTCACCCTTGAAGCCTGTTGCCACAGCATAATATGGATCCAGATTCTTGCAGAACAGCTCACTTGACGATATTGTCATATAGAAGAGCCAGAACAGAAGAGCGTATTTCACTATACGCAGCAGCTTGTCTGCCACACTGCCGTTCCTTATGCCCAGTCCCTTGAACTTCAGGGCCTTGCGCAGTTTGATGAGCAGGTCTTCAATAGTTCCTACCGGGCAGACATATGCACAGAACAGCTTGCTGAACAGAATGACGGCAGCTGCTGCGGCAATACCCAGAAGAATCTGGAGTGAGGTCATGGAACACGGCAGCGAACCGCGCTGGATGTATGTAGCCAGAGCCTCAAGACCGCCGTAGGGGCAGTACTTTTCAGGATCGGGAGCGGTTATGCCGGGGAACAGTTTCACTGCAAGACCGCTAACGAAGAATATGATTGCGGCCAGTACGCCAAGCTGGAGCACGAACTTTGGCCAGTTGGTACGGAATGTTGATTTCTTTGCCATATTGATTATCTGTTAATTTCCTTAATTATGTCTTTTGCCTTCATGTATTTCTTCAAGGTCCACATGACAAACCTTATGTCAACGTTCACACAGCGGTTATAGCCCGGGGTCCACGAAACGTCACCTGCAAGAGACTCCTTGTTGCCGTCAAATGCAAGTCCGATGATTTCGCCCCTGGCGTTAAGGACCGGACTGCCGGAATTGCCTCCGGTAATGTCATTGTTGGAAATGAAATTGACTCCTGTGCCCGGATTGCGTTTCTTGAGAAGCTTGCGCCATTCCGGTTTCAGTGTGAAATCATACTCGTCAGGATTCTCCTTTTCAAGAATCTCCTTTGGCAGTGTCCGCCACGGCAGCATCTGGCCGTCACGCTCAAATGAACCAATCTGTCCGAAAGTCAGACGCAGTGAAGAGTTTGCATCGGGATACTGCAGAATGTCATGGTCATTGCGCCAGTCATAAAGCATGTGGGTATACTCCTTGTTTAAAGTGAGCAGGGAACGGTCTCCTTCAATTGAATCTATGCGGTCATTGAAATCCTTGACGGTCACCTCGGTAAAGAATCTGAATATCGGATCCTCCTTGGTCATGTGGCGGTCTACCCACAGAAAGTCGGCCAGAGCCTTCCAGTCGCCCTTGTATTCCTGCGCAAGCTGAGTCTGGTATTCCCCCCAGCATTCCGGATTGACATTGTCATAGTATTCCCTTACAGCCAGATCAAAGAGATCCTTCTCGACACGCATGTCCATGCCCTCGTACTCCTTGTCCATGTCAAGGTTCTTTATGTTTCTCAGCCTGGTTGCCGTCAGAGCAAGACTTGAACCGCGCACAAAAGTCTCACGGTAGTAGATAATGTCCTTTTCCGCATCGGCCACAGCCTTGTACTTGGCTGCCAGCTCTTCAAACAGGGCAGATCCGGTTTCAGGCTCCATCAGCTTTTCATTGGCCTGCTTTTCAGACACCACGTCAAAGCGCTCGCAGCACTGCACGAAACCTTCATTGTTCTCCTGGGTATTGCTCAAGGAGAAGTACTTGTCAGAATACTTCAGACGTATTTCAGGATCGGCGTTCATCCATTTCATGATGATCTTCATCTCCTCGGCGCGCAGACGGTTCGATATGGGATACGAAACGTTCACGGTATAATCGACCTTGGCCGATGAGGCATAACGGTCGGTCTTGCCGGGGAATCCCATCACCATTGCAAAATCGCCCGGCTTGTAGCCCCTGGTGCTTATCTTGAGATATTTCTCCGGATGAAGGGGCACATTGTCCTCGCTGTATTCGGCCGGTTTTCCGTCCGGGCCCGTATATATGCGGTAAAGGGCAAAGTCACACTTGTGCTGGGGCCATTCCCAGTTGTCCACGTCTCCGCCAAAAGCAGCGACACTGACAGGCGGGGCAAGAACCAGTCTGACATCGGGATAGACCTCATAAAGCGCCATATAGTAGCGCGAACCCTGCCACATGGAATACAGAGATGCCTCCAGTCCGGTCTTTTCACTGTACCTGGTCTCCATCAGATGGCTTATGCGGCGTGAGCCGGCAACACGTCCGGCCGCGATTTCATCTTCAATGAGTTCAAGGACCTCATCGGTCACATCGGTCATGCTCTTCATGAAATATGCATTCCTGCCTTCAATATGGACCTCCTGTGACCGGTCAGCCGCCATGAAGCCGTCTTCCAGGTAGTTGTGTTCCGATGTGCTCAGTGCGTGGACATCGGAATAGGCCACATGATGGTTGGTGATAAGCAGACCGTCTTTTGAAATCACGCTGCCTGTTCCCATGAAGTCTATGGACACTATGGCGTCATTGACTGAAAGTCCGTCAGGATTGTAGATATCCAGAGCGGAAAGCTCCAGACCTTCCTCATGCATCTTCTCCACAAGGGCTTCTGTCATGGAATTGACCATCCACATGCCCTCATCTGCTACAGCCGGAGTGCACAGAAGCACCAGCGGCAATAAAAAATGTCCTTTCATCTTATTGTACAAGAAAGCGGTAAAGTTAAGCAAAAAGTTCAACAACAATGATTCGTCAAGTATAAATCACACATTATTTGCTTTATGTCATGCCTTTTCATATATTAGCGGCTCAAATAAAGAACAACAATTCTAACCTTACCGATAAAATGGACAGACGGGATTTTCTCAAGACTCTTGCAGCTGCAGGAGCACTCGTTACAGTGAAAAGCAGTGGAATGATGGACGTCATGGCATCGACTGTGCCTTCAACGTCGGCAGCCGCTGCAAGTGACACGGCAGACCTTGCCGCTATCATGAACGGTGAACCCGTGCAGATGCTTCAGGCTGCCCTGAAGGAACTGGGCGGCATAGAGCGTTTTGTAAAGAAGGGCAACAAGGTAGTCATCAAGCCCAACATCGGCTGGGACCGCACCCCAGAACTGGCCGGCAACACCAATCCCGAAATAGTTGCAGAACTTGTACGCCTGTGTCTTGGCGCCGGTGCAAGTGAAGTCAAGGTGTTTGACCACACCTGTGACCGCCAGCAGAACTGCTATCCGCACAGCGGCATTGAAGACGCCGTCAAGAAGGCAGGCGGCATCATGGTTCCCGCAGACCAGCAGTCCGAATATGTGCAGGTCGATGTCCCCAAGGGCAAGTCCCTGAAGAAGGCACAGGTCCACAAGGCAATAGTTGACTGTGACGTATGGTTCAATGTTCCCATACTGAAGAACCACGGCGGCGCACTGATGACCGCTGCAATGAAGAACCACATGGGCATTGTCTGGGACCGCCGCGCAATCCATTCGGGCGGTCTGCACCAGTGCATTGCTGACATCTGCACCTACAAGCCCGCAGCCCTGCACATTGTTGACGCATACCGCACCCTTGCCACCAACGGCCCTCAGGGACGCAGTGCGGCAGACGTCGTACTGACCAAAGCCCTGTTCGCTTCAACGGACATAGTTGCCGTTGACACCGCAGCCGGCAAGTTCTTCACCCAGGTGAACAAGAACATCAGGTTCGAAGACATTGAGCACATTCCCGATGCCCAGGCTCTCGGACTTGGCACAATGGATCTTGACAAACTGAACATAAAGAGAATCAAACTCTAATTTCATGCTCAAGAAAATCAGAACAGCGGTGGCCGTCATGGTCATCGCTTTCCTTACCTTCGGATTCATAGACTTTTCAGGTCTGATTGAGAATCCGCTGCTCCAGAAAATCCAGTTCGGCCCTGCCCTGCTGTCACTGAGCATTGTGACTCTGGTCTGTCTCATAGCAGCCACACTGCTGCTGGGACGTCTGTACTGCTCGGTCATCTGCCCGCTGGGTATCTTCCAGGACTTGTTCAACTGGCTTGCAAAAAAGTTCAACAAAAAGAAAAAGTATGAGTTCCGTCAGGAAAGACCATGGCTGCGCTGGGGCGTGCTCATCGGACTTGTCATTGCATGGCTGCTTGGATTCACATTCCTTGTGGGTCTTGTCGAACCCTACAGCGCATACGGACGCATGGCCGACGAACTGTTCAAGCCCGTTTACCTTTTCGGCAACAACATCCTTGCATGGTTCTCGGAAAAGTCCGGCAGCTACAGGTTCTTCAAGATGGCCATTTCAATGAAGTCAGTCACCGCATTCGTGGTGGCCGTACTGACCCTGCTCATCATCGGTCACATTTCATACCATCACGGCCGTACATGGTGCAACACCGTCTGCCCGGTAGGCACGCTGCTGGGTTTCCTGTCACGCTTTTCACTGCTCAAGATCCGCATTGACACTGACAAGTGCAACCACTGCGGAGCATGCGGAAAGAAATGCAAGGCATTCTGCATAGATTCAAAGAATCAGGCAATAGACTACTCCCGCTGCGTTGACTGCTTTGACTGCATAGGCGCATGCAGGCAGAAGGCCATTTCATTCGGACCCGCTCCACGCAAGGCCGTCAAGTCCGATGCACCCGTCGATGAGTCCAAGCGCGACTTTCTGAAGTCAGCCCTTGTTCTGGCCGCCGCTGTTCCGGCTGCCGCCCAGGCAAAGGTCACCGGCAGCAAGGACGGACGCGTTCCCATGTCGCCTCCAGGTTCTGTCAGCCACAACAACCTTCTGCAGCACTGCACCGCCTGCCATCTGTGCGTGAGCAAGTGCCCGTCACATGTGCTCAAGCCCGCAGGCCTTGAATACGGTCTTGGCGGCATAATGCAGCCGGTCATGAAGTTTGACCAGGGCTACTGCAACTATGACTGCAACATATGCAGCCAGGTCTGCCCCAACGGCGCCATAAAGCCCCTGAGCGTAGAGCAGAAGCACAAGACCCAGCCTGGCCGCGTGGTATTTGACATTACCCGCTGCATTGTCAACCTGCAGCGCACAAGCTGTGGTGCCTGTGCCGAACACTGCCCCGTCCAGGCCATCCACATGGTTCCGTTTGAAGGCGGTCTGACAATCCCTGAAACCACGCCTGACATGTGCGTAGGCTGTGGCGGCTGCGAATTCATCTGCCCCGCCCACGCCGTCCGCATTGAAGGCAATCCGGTCCATCTGGAAGCCCGTCTCCCGGAACAGGACCAGAACATTCAGACAGAAGATCTGGACTTCGGGTTCTGAGACACAAAAACAGTGGGGAAAAGCACTGTCTCGAATGTTCTTCCGGTACGCCTTCTGCACCGGATTTGCCAAGGTTGCAGGAAATCGGCCCCACAGGCATTCCGATTGCAACCTTGGCACTCTTATTACGTGTGTGTTCCCATCGGACTGCCTTGCAGTAGTGCCTGTGTTGCAGCCCGCCAAACTGTGACTCACTGACCAGCGTCACATGATCTGTATGTCACTTCGTTGAGTCTGTAGTGCCTGAAAAAGGCTTGTCAGACTCATCACACCCTTTCTCAAGCCTTGTTGGCAGGCTTTGTGTGTCACTCTTTGGCAGAACCAGCCATTCCATCCGACCACGGTTCCTGCGCACAGACCATAAAAAAACGGCCCCCGAAGGAGCCGCTTTTCTTTTATTACAGAAACCGGAATGTTCTTACTTGGCTGCGTTCTTGGCTTCGATAGCCTTGTTCATTTCGTCAAGCTTCTCATCGGTGAGAGGATACTTGTAAATAAGGTAGCCTACAATTACGAGAAGAACTGCCGGAATGATTGTGGTGAACCACAGGATAGCATTCTGGACGGTAGGATTGTAATCGCTCAGGTGTGTGTAATAAGCATTGACAGGTGCGCTGATGAATGATGCCAGGAACACTACGATGAAGATGCCCAGAACCAGCTGCAGGCACTTGTTGGCCTTGAACTCCTGCCACATTTCACCGAATGTCACGGGCTTTTCAGGTGTGGTGGTGATATTCTCCTTGCTGCTCAGGAAGCAGTATGTCAGAAGAATGAAACCTACGATGGCAAAAATGCATGTAACTGTAAACCAAGCCTTGGGATCTGTCGGCAGTGCTGACTCCTCGCTGGCCAGGTTGAAACCGATTGCAGCCATGACCCAAGGGGTAATGAAACCTGCAAGTGAGAAACCGGCCTTGAAGGCGACACCTGCAAGAGCGTTGACTGTAGCGGCAGGTCTGTTGCCTGTACGGTATTCGGCCTCGGTGATGACTTCAGGAACCAGAGCCCACATGAGTGAACCTACAAGCAGACCTACACCGGTCATGATCTTGGCAATCTGGACAAGAGTCATGCACTTGTCAATATCAAAGAACTTGCCAATGATGAACAGAGCGGCAAAACCTACAAGGCCCACAGAGAGAAGCAGATAATACAGTCCCTTCTTGCCGAACCACTTCTTCAGAATTGGAAGAGAAGGCAGGATGATGAATGCGGGAATTGTTCCAATGGCCATGAACACAGCCTGATTCCAGTCGACGGCAATGCCGACAACCATTGCAAGTCCGATTGGGAAACCGGCCTGAACGATAATCTGACCGATGTTGGCGCATACCATACGGGTTGAGGTAAGGATAAGAACCTCGTCATTGTCACGAGTCATGCTGGCCATGATTGAGCCGTAAGGTATGTTCACGTCTGAATAGATCATGCTGAGCAGTGTGTAACTGACTGTAGCGTAAATGATCTTACCTGTCATGCCCCAGGTTGCGGCTGCAGGAAGCATGAGAAGACATGCTGCAACAGTAAGAGGAATACCACCGTAAAGCAGATATGTGCGGTACTTGCCCAGTTTGGGGTTGTGGTTGTCAATGTATTTTCCAACTACAGGACTCCAGAAACAGTCAAGGAGTCTGACTGAAAGGATAAGTCTGCTGACAAAACCGGGGTTGATTTTCAATACTGTAGTCAGGTACAGCATCAGGAAACATGCAACCGTCTGGAAAATCAGGTTCTGGGCAAGGTCACCTGAACCGAAACCGATTCTCTGGCCCCAACTCAGCTTGTAATAGCCGTTGTTTACTTCGTTTGCCATAAATAGTAATTATAGATTAATAATGTTGTTAGTTTCTGAACCGCAAACATACAAAAAAAAATCAGATACTGCACAACAGGGACTGTCCTAGGGTGTTAAGTTAACATTTTCTTTTTAGCTCACTTTTTTGAGCAGATTGAGTCTTTTAATGGAGGGGTTAGGCAGCAGGTTGTCGGCCCTCCATTTCTTTATGTCATACAGTCTGGTTTTACCGATGGTTCTTGCTGCATTAAAACTCCTGCAATCCTCAAT
>JAGHSY010000049.1 GCA_018065615.1 Candidatus Colenecus caballi
CTAGGGTGTTAAGTTAACTTTAATCTTTTTTCTCGGTTTTTGCCGACAATTCCATCCAATTATTCTTACAAAAATGACAAAATTGTCGGCTTAAATATTTGTTTATATTACTGATTATTAGTAACTTTATATAGTTATTAAACATCTGAAATTATGGCAAATATTGACAAGTCGGACGAGAATAAGAAACTGAAACGCCAGCTAAGGCAAGCGCAGTCTAAAATTGATAAGATGTCATCGGAGATAAAAGACTTAAAGACGAAGAACAAGATACTCTCCGCTGAAAGCAAAAAAAAACAGAGGAAATTAATACTCTCGTCGCTGACGGAGAAGGAAAGAGAGATAGTGGAACTGCTATTTCCAGATACCGACACCGTGAAATAGCCATCCGTTTTGCCGTGCTTCTGTATGCCTATGCCGGGATCAGCTCCCGCCAGGTGCCTAAGGTCATGGAGCTCTCCAGTCTTCTTTGGGGCGGTGTGGATGACAGGATTCCATCCCACGTGACAGTAATAGACTGGGTTGAGAAGTGCGGACTCTCCCTTGCAGAAGGTTCATTAAGGAAGAAGACGGCGGCGGAGGCCTACTCGCTGGTTATAGACAACAGCATCACACTGTGCGGTCAGGACCTGCATCTGGAGTTGATGGCCTCATCCGTGCATCCAGGACATCCTCACAGTCATGCCGATGTCAGCGTGGTGAGCATGGTGGCAGGCCGTCAATGGGACGCGGAGAGCACCAGACGCGAGTTGGACAAGACGATAGCCAGGCTCGGGTATGCGCCTGAGTACGTGGTCTGCGACAACGGCAGGACGGTGTGCAATGCCAGTGAGAAGGTTGGACTGCCCACCCACAGGGATATCAGCCACTCCTTCGGTATGTTTCTGGAAAGGGTATATTCCAAGGATGATGAATTCACGCACTTCATAAACAAGAAAGGATATGCAAGGAAGTACTCCCACACATTGATGGCTCCGCTCATGCCACCCAGGAGGAGGGAGTACGCCAGGTTCATGAACGCCTTTGAGACGGTGCGATGGGCCAAGGCCATGCTGGAGAACGACCGACTGCTCAGCAGCAGTGAGAGATGGCTGTTTTCCTTCGTCAGGACACACGCCTCGCTGGTGGAGGAACTCGATGAGGTGATGAAAGGGTATGAGTACATGGAGCAGTTGTGCAAACAGGAAGGTCTTTCACACAGGACAGCCTCCATGTGCAGAGACTACGTGAACCGGCATTTCATGACAAAGGGCGAGAGAGTAAGGAGGCTCGGAGACATGATTATCAGTTACTTCAACAAGGAAGAGAGGCTTCTGACTGGAGATGAGCCGCACAACATCTGTTCCGATATTATAGAGTCCACATTCGGATATCTCAAGAGTCGGATGTCACCCAACAAGAGCAACGGCTACACGCCGCTGGTGCTGCTCATGCCGCTCCATATGCGGGTTAGCTCCATTGAGGATTGCAGGAGTTTTAATGCAGCAAGAACCATCGGTAAAACCAGACTGTATGACATAAAGAAATGGAGGGCCGACAACCTGTTGCCTAACCCCTCCATTAAAAGACTCAATCTGCTCAAAAAAGTGAGCTAAAATGAAAATGTTAACTTAACACCCTAGGACAGTCCCTGCGCAACGGGGACAGTCCCTGCGCAACGGGGACAGTCCCTGTTGTTCATCGGAACAGCCACCACAGCAAGAGCATGTGCAGCGGATAGAAGGCGTAGAACGCGTATTTCCAGGCACGGGGGCGAATGAAACCGCGTCTGCCGTTGTACATGACCATGGGAATGGCAGCCAGCGCGCCGCAGATGGTGTACTTTGAGCGGCCCAGCACCGCAAGCACCGCCAGCCCCTGGTAAGCCGGCTTCTCCAGCAGATACATGACAATGATCATGGCCACGCCGTACGCGCTGTAGTCACATCGGAATAAAAACGCAACAGCCAGCGCACCAATCACCCCCGCGGCCGCCGGGACCGGCTTCAGGTTCCGTATGCAGTACATGCCGCACAGCCCCAGCAGCAGCGTGAACAGCACGTTCAGGTTACGCCAGTAATACCACACATTGCCCTTCATCAGGTTGAACGGCACAATTGACAGCACCGCAAACACCAGCATGGTCAGCATGTATTTTTTCAAGTCCGATGTGTGCCTGAACCCCTCTACGCAAAGGAACGCGAACAGCGGGAACGCCATCCTGCCAATCACCGCCGTCCCAATGAACGCCGGAGTCACCGCCGTGTGCCCCACCGTGAACAGCGCGTCACCCATCCACGGCCAGACCTGTGCGCCCAGCCTTGTCACATGGTCCACCAGCATGCAGCACACCGCTGTCAGTTTGAGAACACTTCCGGAAAGCAGCTTGTATGTTTTCATTTTGGATTGAAATGCACAACGGGGACGGTCCTTGCACAACGGGGACAGTCCCTGTTGTGCAGGAAACGCATGACCTTGCCGGAAAGGCTGCGGTCCATATTGTCAATGAAGGCCTCCAGAACACGTGTGCGGCCTATTATGTCATAGTCCGATATTGCCGCGGGAATAAGGCAGCTGTAGCCCTCACGCAGCAGTATTTCATGACCTGTGCTGCGTACCTTCAGCCTGCAGTCCCCCTGCAGGCACATGCATATCACAAAACTGTCGTACTTGATCAGGTTGCGGTGGAACTGCCCGTCGAACTCAGTCACGCGCACGCTGAAGAACGGACTTTCAATCACGCGGTTAGCCTTGCCCATAGCCTGTGAATATTCAGTCCTGTACTCCTCCTGCACCTGGTAGTCAAGCGCCTTTGCCGCCAGTTCGGTGTGCAGCTCACGCGGCTTGCCGTCAAGTCCCGGGCGGCCGTAGTCGTAGATGCGGTACGTCACGTCACTGGACTGCTGGACCTCGGCCAGCAGCACCCCGCTGCATATTGCATGCACGCGGCCGGCAGGAATGTAGAACACATCGCCCTTGTGCACCTCATGGCGCGCCAGGGCATCGGTCAGAGTGCCATCGGACACTTTCTTCTTATATTCATCGGCAGACAGAGAAGTCTTGAACCCGGAGTACAGGCAAGCCCCCGGCTCCGCGTCCAGCACGTACCACATCTCGGTCTTGCCAAACTTGCCGTGCTCACGCATTGCCATGGCATCATCGGGATGCACCTGCACGGACAGGTCGTGACGCGCGTCAATGAACTTAACCAGCAGCGGCATCTTTCCGCCGTAGCGCCCGGCCACCTGTCGGCCCAGAATCTGCACAGGATTTGCGGCAATCACGTCCGTCAGCAGCCGCCCCGCCATGCTGCCGTTTGCCACGGTGCACGGCGAACTGTCCACAGCACTGACCTCCCAGCTTTCACCAATGTGGTCGCGCCAGGCCAGCCCCTTCCACCGCGTCAGCTTACTCCCACCCCACACCGTCTCGTGCAGGTTAGGCTCAAACAGCATCGGATACAATTCTTCCATCGGACTGCACAACGGGGACAGTCCCTGCACAACGGGGACAGTCCCTGTTGTGCATTTCCCATTTACATGCTCTTCTTCAAGCATTCAATCATTGTTTTCTCAAATTGCTCTTCAGTAAAATGCTTTTCGAACTTCTCCCGACCGGCCGTTCCCATCCTTTTGCACAAATCCGGATTCATGAAAAGTTTCTCAATGGCTTCGGCTGTTGCCTGAGCATCCTGTCGAGGAACCACATAACCTGTCTTGCCATCATCAATGATGTCACGAACGCCTCCTTCAATGGTTGAGACACAGGCAACCCCCTTCTCCATTGCTTCCAAGAGGACCAATGGGAAACAATCGTTATAAGTTGGAAGGGCAAAGATATCAGCCTTTGACCAGAACGCATCCTTATCATGACCATACTTGGGGCCATGATAGATGACACAGTCCATAAGTTTTCTGTCAATAATCTCATTGTTGAAACGTTCTGGTGATATTTCTTTTGAATTTCCCCCCACGAAATCACAAACGAACTTGTAACCATTTTCCTTCAGTATTTCGCATGCCTTCAGCAAAACAAGACAACCTTTACTTTCTATCAAGTTCGAGAGGAAAAGAATGTGAGGGATATCGTTAGACGGTTTAATGGCTAAACCGCCCGAAGCAGGTTTGATACCATTTGGACAAATCAACACATTTTCATGTTTCGCAACCGCCGAGATATCTTCAAAGAGATACTCCGAAAGGAGAATCACCTTAGCATTCTTATAGACTCGCTTATACAACCAACTGTAGAAAGGTTTATCTGAATAACGGGACATACCTTTGTTATGCTGGTGTATTACCACCTTTCTACCAAACAGATGGCAAAGGAGCACATAGGGAGCATCCTTCAAAAAACCAACACCATAAATTGTGATAGCGCAATAACAGAGGTCATAATTATGTGTGAGCAGCAACCGGAAGGCACGAAAGTATGAACCGATGAATCGAATCAGTTTGACAATGTTGAGAATGATGCCCCCTTTGCCAATTTCGCTCATCTTACGCGAGGTACCCGAATTGACGAAATCACCATCAAACTCGCCACAAATCAGTTTGCTCTCCTTAATCTGCATGCTAACCACGGCAGCTCCATGAACAGGAGGAGGAAAAGGTGCAATGTATAATATGCGAGGTTTGCTTCTCATGCTTTTTTCAGTGAAAACACATCAATCAGGCCGCCCGTTTATCTGTAAATCTAAGCCTGTACCTTTTTCCGAGGCACGAAGAAAGTACTCCTGTACAGACCCAGCAGGGCAAACAACAGGATGGTTGTATGCGGGTATGTGCTTTCCACAAGACTTGCGCCAAAGTATCCCACAACAGCCACCATACTGGCCACGCGAATCATTTCACTGTATTCTATGTATCGTATATTTTCATACTTTGGCACAGGACGCAAGACAATACCCCTGACTTCTCTGAACCAGTCTCGAAAAATAGAAAAAAAGCCAGCCAGCAAACATAAAAGGCCGGAAATGCCATTGCCAAGAAGCGCTTGAAGAAGAATGTCGTGACTGGTGGCATATATTTGCGGAGATTCACCACCTGACAGCATAGAATAGGCAAGCGTAACGTTTTTGGCAAACATGCCGGAACCCTGTCCAAAGATCATTTCCAGGGGAGTATAGATGCGGAAAGTCCAGATATTGCCTTTCCAGACGGCTCCACGACCTGTGGCATAACTGGGATCGTTGAAAGACTTGACAATGGAAAAAGTAACAAAACCCACCAACAACACTACACAAGCATAAACCAAAGCATTTCGTGTGACCTTCAGCGACTTTGCGTCCAAATTCAAACGGCCATCGTTGTTAAGGACATACAGCACTATTCCCAAAGTCAGAATGATTTCACCCAACCAATACCCGGTCAATTTGCAAATCAGACCTTCAGCAGACAATAACATGTTACAGATGCACAGGAAATGGTATACTGACAATGAAAGTCCCAGGACAATCAAAATCAGCAATGCGTATTTGACCTTTTTCATATCAGACAAGGTGGCAACAAGCAGGAAGGGGGTCATGGTGAATAGACCGATAACCACACCCTCACTGTCCAATGAGCAGACCGCCAACAAGGCCACAAGACAGATGACAGTCAGAATACTTCTCTTTGCAGTCTCTTGTGTCAGAACCAGGAGCATCACAATGAAAGGTACAATGGAAGCAAATGCCACACTGGCCGAATTGCTGTTACCCATTGATGAAACGTACCGCCACAAATCATCGGGTTTCATGTTCTGGTGCATTCCGAAAACATCCTGACCACATTGGTTAATTATAGTCCAGACAAATATCAGCGTCCATCCGGCTACCAGTACGCCTACAATCCACTTGTGCGGTATCATGTTGCGTGACACCACAAAATAGACAAGCATGCCGGTAAAGTATGAGAATGCGCCTACAAACATGCCCTTTGTTCCTACCAGAGTCAAAGCTGGATCCTGCGACAGCAGACAGGTAACCAGAGAACTGCACCCGAAAACAAGCACGCACCAGTCCAGAAGCGTCATCCGCTGCTTTTCCTGTTTTGTCCAGATCCGTTCAACCGGACGTGCAAGGACGGTTATCATGGCCCCTATGAGCACAATCATGGTAAAACTGCACTTTGCCCTGTTCATGGCAAAGTAATGGTCCTTGTTGAAATACAGCTGCAGCGCTACTGCTGCCAGTATGAACGTAATGGCGGCAAGCCATCCTGTCACTGTCTTTTTCTTCATATCACTTGTTCTTACTTCTTTTCAGTTCCTTGAAAAATATTCCGGGCAATGTACCCAGAATTGTCAGGCAACGCCTTATCTGCTTTCCGGGATCGGAAAATATCCTGTACACAAATTCCAGATGACACTTTATCATCCACTGTGGAGCACGTTTCTCCCCTGTCCCACTTCTGAACTTGAATACCGCGCCTACGGGTATGACAACGCCTCTGTTAAGATACCTGCACAGCCTTCCGGCAAACTGCTCCTGTTTGGGCGCGCCCAGAGAAAGCCAGACAATATCAGGATTCTTTGCATTTATGGCATCGGCAATGGACTTGTAGTCAAATTCATCGACTTTACAGAACGGCAGTTCCATAAATTCCATGCCACCAATGGCGGGATCCACATTGGTCATCTTCTCTTTCAGCGGAACAAGAATGTCATTTGACGCTCCCAGAAAGCACATGTTGTATTTGCGCATCCGTGTAATGTCATCAAAAATCATGCTGCCGTTATATTGCGGATACCTTTTCCCGTAGATCAGCTTCACATAGACAGGAATCCATGAACTGTCCATGATTGAAAACATTGACCCGTCAATGACTTCCAGGTAGTCAGAATCCTTATGAGTCATTGCTAGAATATTGCCGTCAACGACACAGACATACCCGGCTTTGCCATCATTGACGGCCTTGTCAATGTCATCCAGAACTGCGTTCGGTATAGGATTGAAATTTATTCCAAAGTAACGTTCAATCATGACAAAAGTCTTTTGTCAACAAGTTTCTGGACTTTAATCCAGAACGGTCTGTTCTCAATATGTGTTCCGGCAAACAGGCCTGACAGCTTTTCATATGACCGCCCCTTTACCTTAAGACAACGTGACAGAAGTAAAGCGGGCAACCAGTTGCAGACCATTCCTGCCACTATGACACTTGCCACCTGGACGTTTGTTGAAGCCCCCATGTGCCATGAAAGGAACAGGACTCCAATAATAAGCGCAGTAAGAACGAACTCAGTCAGACACACTGCCACATTTGACATGTTCATATCATTAAGCAGATGGTGAAAGTGTTTCCTGTCCGGTTTGAATGGAGATTGGTGATTGTATAATCTGACTGCAATCAGTCTGAGCGTATCGGCAACAGGCATGGAGAGCAGTGCCAGGACAAAACCTGCCCTGCTGAAATCCATTGCATGGAAACGTTCCGGTTCGAAATCATGACTCATGGCACGTACAACCATTGATGCCAGAACGGTTGCCAGCATCATTGTACCGCTGTCACCAAGATACATCTTTGACTCCTTGCCGAACAGATTGTAGAACATGAACGGCAGTGTTCCTCCAATTGATACTGCAGAAAGTGCGGCGTATGAATAATCATGAGCCAGATAGAAATATACTCCGAAGCATCCCAGAATGAATATGCTCAGGCTGGAGGCAAGTCCGTCAACACCGTCAACCATATTGATGGAATTGACTATACCCAGGAATGTGATGACTGTCAGAGGAACAGCAACGCCCAGATTCAGAGTATTTATTGAAAGCAATCCTTCAAAAGTGTCAATGCACGATTTGGTACCATAGCATATCAGTATTGCCACACCCATTTCAAGGAATAGTCTTGTCATCGGTTTCAGTCCGATACAGTCATCAATGGCTCCAAAGTACAGCATTATCATCATTGCGCCAAGTACAGGGAACAGTGACGTGTATGTTATGAAAGTCTTGTAGAAACACAGTCCCACCACTATTCCGAAAAACACAGCAATTCCTCCCATGACCGGAACCGGATTTTTCTGCAGTTTTCTCTGATCCGGTTTGTCAACGATTGATTTGTCAAGAGCGATTCTCAGAATTGGGATGAAAACCACCGCCGATGACGTATATGCTATGAAGCACAACACCAGCAGTCTTATCCAAAACGGTAAATTGAGCAGCATTTATTGGACTGAAAATTGTTTCAAAATTAAGGATTTTCTCTCACCTTAGAATTATTTCACATCACAATAGATAATTTCATTGTCAACACATCACTTCCACCAAGCTTGAAATGTGTGATGCGAGACTCTTTTATCTTCGGGCGGCAATTGCATATAATCTCCGTATGTTGCTCTCAGATACTGGTCGTAACCTGCCGGAATGTTAAATAAACGTTCTTCAAACCGGTGTTTCACAACAGTAGTGAATGCTGTGCTGTTTGTGATTTCCCGTTCTCCATAACCGTAATAAAACACGGCCTTTTCAGATCCTTCAAAGGGTACTTGCCTGCTTATCCTGTCAATTTCAGATACAATATCATGTACGGAAAACGGAAGGAGAATTACCTTTCCAATTCCCATAACAATATTCTTAAACAGCGTTCTTCTTCTGCCGAATGTCGATTTCTTTGCATTCAAGTATTTCTTCAACCGTGACACCTTGCGAACTTGGCCTGCGTCAATGACCCCGTCCAATGGGAACACATCGACATATACGCCAAATACATCCTGCTTGTACATCATTTCATCCAAGACAGTCCTATCATCATAGACCTTACCAAAAGGGAGAGCATATTTATTATTAATCCTATAATCTATGAATTTATAATAACCGCCTTTAGAATTGTAAATAGCCATGAATCTGTCATAATCCGGGCGCGGCATCATGATATCAATATCATCGTCCCACGGGATATAACCATTGTGTCTGATTGCGCCGATTAGGGTACCCCCACAAAGGAAATACCTTATGGAATTCTGCTCACAAAAGTCATGGATATCCTGCATTATGTCCAATTGTATGGCTCTTATTTCACTTATGTCTGTTATGGGTTTCATATTTATGATTTCAATAGACAATCCATTCTGTTTTTCACAACCGAAAAATAATCGGCAAAGGATTTTGGCATCAATGATTTTCTGACAGTCAGCGGCAGATTGACCGGGAGCGTTCCATTCATTGTCATAACCAGTTTGGAAATGTAATCACACATATCATTCGGGTCTATGATATAACCGTTTTCTCCATTGTCTATCAGACAATTGCTCCCTGCGTCTTTACTTACCAATGCGTTACAGCCGGCAACAAGAGCTTCGTTAGTCACTGCCCCAAATGCCTCCTGATAACTTGGAAGGGTGAGAACACTTGCAATATTGTACCAAGCGTAAAGATTATCGCCCTCCAGCCTGCCTGTAAAAATGATATTCTGACAATTCTCAGACATCTTTTTCAAGTTCTCCATTTCCTCACCGTCACCAACTATGACAAAAACGCTGCCGGGAATGGAAGCCTTAACAAAACCTTCTATTGCAAAAGCTAAGTTTTTCAGTGCAACCAGCCGCCCAACAAACAGCAGCACCTTTTTCCCTTCCAATGAATATTTCTTCACATACTCCTCACTTATTGGCAGCACTTTATTCTGCCGGCCGGCAGCAATCTTATCATCGCATATTATGGGAAAGAAAACACCTTTTTTATATTTATCCTGATACCATTCTGCGGTTCGCGGCTCCACATTAACAATTTCATCCATATATGGAACTGCCAACTTCTGGGCATATTTGTGACGGAGAGTAAAATAATTATCCTCACTCACCATATTGTAGCTGTCGTCACATATATTTACAATCTTATAATTTGACTTTGTAAAGAAACGATGAATCACCGTCAAGAATGTTGATAATCCATATTCTCCGACAATGACAATCTGCGGCTTTTCATCTGATAATGTTTTCCATATAGACTTCATCCACTTTATCAAGCCCAATTCTTCTTTGACAATATAATCCGGCTGAAAGTGAAGTTGCGCCAAAATGTTCTTGTATTCAAACTTCTGATTTTTCAGATTTCTCCCAAAGAGATGAATGCTACAATCATAATTATGGGATAATTCATTAAAAAAATCGATCCTATATGGCGCAATAATCTGATGAAAGATTGTAATCTTCTTCATTTTTATTTGCAGATTGGTGACTGGAATTTGAATTTCTGCAAAGTTTCATAAACCTTGACAGGATGTTTCTTGAATATACATGCTACACATGCTTCAATTCTGTATCTCAAATAGCTGCATTTTCGGATATCCTTCCACAGATAACTTCTTTTGGCGATTTCGGCATCCAGAAGCTCCTTTTCCTTCTTGTCAGTCCTTTGAATAACAGACAAGGCCGAGTTCATGCATGATTCCACCAAATCATAAAAACAGACCTTGTAGTCATTGTCCACCCCCATGGCAAATCTGCTTAAATTCGGACATACAACCTCTATCAGGTCAAAGGCTCTCTTGGGGTTGGATGTCCTAGTAATTGACGTAATATTCTGATTGTAATAATAAATAATGTCATTCGTTCGTGAAACCTTTTCTGCCAAATAATATGCTCTGGGTATCAGTTCAGTATCTTCATGATAAATACCTTGACAAAATTTAAGATTGTTTTTTTTGAAGAATGAAGCCCTCCATATTGCAAAAGGGGCACAGGTCGAGATTCCATTCTTAAGGAGGTCACGTCCTGCAATTGGTGTCTCTTCTGTAAAAGAATGACTGCGTATTGACACCCCATCAATCACATCAGCAGCACAAATGGCAAGTGCATCGGGATTTTCCTTCCTCAGTTTGGCCGTCAGTTTACCCAGACAGTTTTCAGCTATCCAATCGTCTGAATCCACGAACATATAATAATCTCCGCAGGCATTTTCCATACCCGTATTGCGTGCAACTGACAACCCTCCATTCTCTTGGCTGATGACTCTGATATTGGAATAAGTTGCAGCCAACCGTTTGACAATGGCAAGACTCCCGTCCGGTGAGCCGTCATTAACGACTATGACTTCATAGTCTTCCTTTGGAATATCCTGATTCTCGCAACTGCGAATGCAATTTTCAACGTATTTCTCAACGTTGTAAACTGGAATGATTACGGATAATATCATTTGAAATAATGCCTAATAAAACAAATGGATTTCATGATTATTGAAGATATATAATCCTTTTTATTTTATAAATTTTCTTTTTACATTCCTACAACGATTATATAGCTCCTCTCCAAATAGTTTGTGCAAAGTTTCACAAATTCTGCAATATATCGTAGGTTTTGGCACCCATGATCCAGCAAAATGGTGTATGCATACTGAATTTTCTGTAGTCAGCAACTTCTTCGATTTTCGTTCATACGGACAGAAATAATCACGGGGATAGAGAGTAAAATATCCGGGAAAGTCCTGATACGTATTATTTAATCTTACACCCAGGTCTCTCATAACTCCCATTATTATGGTGACATTGGTTGTCAAATCCAATGTTCCATCCTCTTTGACCATATGTTTACCCTCATACCAGCTCAAATTATCTTTTGCCCATTTGCTACCTTTTTCTGCAGCCATCAAACCCGTCGGAAATTTAATTTCTGATTCAAATCCGCTGAAAGCAGCATGGTGCAAAAATGGGTCCAAAGGCTTTAACATTTCAACATCAGTATCCATATACACACCGCCCTCGTAATAAAGTGCATACATGCGGACAATATCTGTTACAAACGCGAACTTTCGATTGTTGTATGCTTCGCGAGCATAAGAATACATATCAAGATCGAAGTTGTCTTCGTTCCATTCTTTTATCTCATACTCAGGTAATACCCTTTTCCAAGATTCTATACAATCTAGTGCAAGTTGTGGTTTTGGACCTCTACCAAACCAACAGTAATGGATTATCTTTGGTATCATTGTTAATTACATTGGTCGGTTAAGATGCAAAATCGTTTTGAGATGTGAAATTGCTGAATAAAAAGTGCTGAGATATCGGTGAGCCCTTCTCTGATGGCCACAATAACCTATCCGATATATTGGTTTCAAATAGAAATAGCATTTGCTGTAAGTTTTGATTTCCGGAAACAACTCTTTCATTTCCTTATCCGAAAGAATCTGACTGCAGAAGGCATTGTACTTTACCATTTCCTTGGAAAGTCTGACCTCTGATGAATCCTCTGGAACCAGTGAACACAATTTGCCAATATATTTTTTACAAGTTTCAAGCGTTGAGCGTGTAAAATTTCCTGTGATGGACTCTTCATGCTGGACATAGTGATAATATGCCTTGGGCAAATAGCCGACAGAAAGGTCGGATTTAGACATTTGAACCCAAATAAGTACGTCCTCACAATAATCGACACCCGGGTAGAAATGAGGATTTGCTGACTTGTAACATGATTGTCTTACAATTTTATTACAAAGACTACCATGCAATCTCTGCAACAAGATTTCTTCAGCCAAATCCTTACTGGTAGATCCTGAAAAAGTCTGCTTCTTCAGTTCAATAGCGCCACAATCCTTCTCGCAATAAAAATCAACGACCAGAATGTCCACTCTCTGCCGTTGAATCTCTGCAATCATCTCATCCAGCATCTCAGGCTCAACATAGTCATCAGGATCTGCATGAATCAGGTATTCTCCCATTGCAGCATCTACACCTGTCTGGCGGGCAGTGGCAACACCACCATTTGTCTTATGGATGGCTTTTATCCGTGTATCAGCCACAGCATATTCATCACATATCGCACCTGATTTGTCAGTAGAACCGTCATCAACCAGAATACACTCCCAATCGGTGAATGTCTGGTTCCTGATGGAATCAAGACAATTGCGTATATACTTTTCAACGTTATATACCGGAACAATTATGCTGACTTTGGGCATGTTATTTCAATGAGTTGAGCAACAAATTCTTTGATGAAATTCTCTGCTTTTCCAATATGGCATTAACATTATCCCAGTCAATAGGGCTGGAAAAAGACACATTGTCAAGTTCGTTCAGATCAAGCAATCTGTTTTCAAGATTGAACAGTTTAAGCAATGATGTAAAACGTGACATACCTCTTTCACTATTTCCTATTACCCAAAAAGGTTTATTGAATAATATGGAAAACACCATGCCATGAAAACTGTCAACAATAGTCATCTCTGCATCTATAAAAGCTCTGAGCCAAGCCGTTATACTTGGAAATACGCAATCGTCAATGCAACCTTTAACAATCTCTTTGGTAAGCGTATCAGCCTGATATTTCGGAAGCACCTGAAAAGCCTTCAATCCAAGGCCATGGGCAACATGGTTGATTATATCGGTTTTTTTGTCATCCGGATCAAGAATGTAGTTGAAAAGCGTGCCAGATGAATGTGGCTCATTTTCACTTTCAACAAGATGCAGATAATCTTCCTTGGTCAGCAGTAACGTAGGATCAAGGACTTGAATGGCATCAACCCCAAAATGTTCCTTGCACAGTATTATTCCGCTGTCTTCCCGCACTGAAACCAAATTGAATTTCCGGGCCAATGGCGCACAAATGTTTGACATTTCTTCTGAAAACTCCCACTCATCAGTACCGAATGATACACCATATGCAATGCGCCTTGCACCACTATCCTTAAGAAATCCAAGAAACATTGCAGGCAGGAATTTGTTGTATTTTGGACGCCAGCATTGGTCACTTCCCACTATGTAGGCATCATACGCACCCTTTCTGGCCTGGACCTCAAAATCATCATAACCGGTCATAGCCTTGGTATGCCGTATTTTCGTCTGTATGAAACGGTTCGTATTGTTTTGAATGACAGACCTTTCCTTTTTTGTAGGGATATACTTGAGAGATTTGTATTGCTTACCGCCGAACTTCAAAAGCAGAAAACGTTTGAATCTGAACCAATCTGTCACCTTCATATCCGGGTTCTTCCAGTCTATGGTCTCCACATCGTGACCGGCACGAATCAGCGTCTGCTGCAGAGCATAGTTCTGGAGCAGACCACCATAGTTCGTATGGAGCGGTTGGGTCAAAATGCCTATTTTCATTTGCTAGTAGTTATTTCTGGAACAATTACAAGTCGTTTGTTTTGGAAAAACGAATTTTACGAACTATAGGTGTTACAATACTGCGAGCCTAAAAAAACGCCTTGAAGTTGCCAGAAGGAAGCCGATTTATTTTAAAACATTCTCTTTATTCTAACAATGAACTTCTTTATCTTGTTTATGATAGAATTTGATTGCGGGTTTAAATACTTCTGCATCAGAGATTGAACATTATTGTGCTTGGATATTTCGGCAAAGAATCTATCATGCATTGGATGTAAAAGATACGAGCCTTCTAATCCTGCATTGTATTTTTGGAGTTCTGACATAGAAAACTCACGCAGTTCTAAACCAAGTTCATGAACAAATTCTTCGCCTTTTTGAGTATACGTAACCACAAGAGATGTTCCTTTATTGTCATCCAATGATGTGTCTAAATCCCAAATGCCCCAACAGTCTCCCAAAACAATATCTGCTCCGCTTTTGCCATAACGTGATGG
Source organism: Candidatus Colenecus caballi (assembly GCA_018065615.1). Taxonomy (GTDB): domain Bacteria; phylum Bacteroidota; class Bacteroidia; order Bacteroidales; family Bacteroidaceae; genus Colenecus; species Colenecus caballi. The sequence goes on from JAGHSY010000049.1 coordinate 14,498, forward strand.
ACATTGAGAGCAAGAAGGGCGAGTGGTTAAATTAGATGTCAATCCTTTCATATATATGCCCGATGCCGGTTCTGAATAACTTAGGTTTCCTCCTGAATGCTTTACTACTATGCTATAAGAATAGCGTGACCACCCAGATGACTTATCTCTAAAGTTGACATTCTGCACAGTATTGCCATTACAAATTTCTTGGAGGTATTTACGCCATACAAGTGGACTCGGCACGCTATGACATACTATTTCAACAGCTATCAGATTCTCATATTCTTTTCCAAGAAATCTCTTAAGACCCGCAATTTGGCATCCTGTGCCTGAGAATAATACCGTTCGCCCCAGATTGAGAAATTCTCGAGCTTGTTTATACGTTTCTCCAATACGACTCTGCAAGTACTTTGACCCTCGAAAGGAATCCAATTTATCATTATCCTCTGCAAAGTCATGGACAACTTCCCAATTGTCATCAAATCGGGCACCAAAAACAACACCTCCTACGAAAAGAACTTTCTCAGCTAATAAACTGAATAATCCTCCAGAAGATGATATTTTGCGTATTGATTCATTAGGGTTTATAGCAGCATAGACTTTAATGGGAACCTTGTTCACGCCTTGATTGAGGAATGGACATACTTTTTCACAAAGACCACAATTTATACATTGGTCCTTATCTACTACGGGATAGCGAAAACCTTGATCATCCTCATCAAACCTTATACATTGTTTAGGACATGATTGTACACAAGAAGAACAACCACAACAATTATGTTTGTCAAAAATATGAATCATGCAATTTTTTCTCTTCTTGTTATTTTCCGTATCATCATCTTTGCCTTAACTTTAAGATTATATCTCAAATCCTTATTTAATCCGAGATAATAGATGATAAGAGACGAAGATATGACACTTGATATCCCAACCGCCAAAAATCTGCTCCATCCATCATTAGGAATAAGACAACTAACACAGTAAGGAATGACAAACATCATAAATGTTAATGCTACTCCTTTGACAACTACTTTTAAAAGGAAATAGGATACTGGAAATTCTCTATTAGTGTATTTGTTTAGCCAATAGAGTCTAAGAGGTATGCATAATATCCATGGAATGATATTGAAAAGCATAACTGTTTCTGGTGACAAACCTAACTTGAACAAAATGTAGCTCTCGGGAACTATGACTAATAGCAGTATGCCTACCGTAAGATTGAGCATCTTCATCTTGCCAGTAGCGTGCATTGCTGTTATCGTAGGATTACCCATGGCTCGAAACAAACCTTCAATCATAATGATACGCATGAACGCTACACTATGTTCTGGAACCTGTCCGAGCCAAAGATTCAAAACGAACTCTATTTCTATGAATAGAGGAATGCCAAGAAATAGTAACAAATAACTGGAAAACTCTGCTCCACGGATTACGATTCTTGACATTTCCGCAATATTACCAGATGCGTATGTTTTGATAATCTGAGGATTAAGAGCCACTTGAAAGTTGCTGACAAACTTATTGACGAATCCGTTGGCTTGAGACGCAATACCTCTCGCGCCATTAACAACAGTTCCGCAGAAGAAATTTATCACTAAATCTACACCGGTTGACTGTCCCATAGCCGCAATAGTACCGAATGTGTTCCAACCAGAAAACGACAACATGTCTGCAAATAGTTTTTTGTCATATCCGAAGTGGAATCCGCATTCCTCAAAGTTCCTGCGGCAATACCAATTATATATTAATGTTGATAAGATATTGGCAACGAGGAGTATTGCAGCATAGCATACCAATCTATCGTATGAAACAATCATAATAGCATAAGCAGCTATTAGTTTGATTGCGACTTCAAAAATGGTCATGTAGGCATAGATGTCCATCTTTTCGTGCGCGATGAGAGCTCCATTGAATGGTGTCTGAATGACAGATATTACAGCAGTAACCAAAGAAAACTGATAACACCATAATGCTGCCTCAAAACGTCCTGGGTCAACATTCAGTTTATTATATACATACCATAGACCTAATGTCTCACCAATTACAAGGATTATCACCGCCATGAGAAGATGGAGTGTCATTGCTGAAGCAAAAGTGCGCTTCAGTTTCTCCATGTTTCCTTCGCCTATACCAAAAGATATGAATCTTTGTGTTCCGCCAGCCAATGTTCCACTAATAAAAGAGAACAATGACACAACGCCACCACATACGGAATATAAACCTAAATCGGAAACCCCCAGAGCTTGAAGTATAATACGCGAAGTGAAGAGGCCAATAAACATCATTATTAGCATTCGGGCATACAAGAGAAGTGTGTTCTTCGCTATCCGCTTATTATCTACCGATGTATGTTTTGATTGGTCAGACATCCCAATTCCAGAATAAATTCAAAAGCTTCGCTGTTGCCTGTCACAAGACAAGCAACAACAAGGTCAAGAAATCAGTATTTCCTGACCAATTCCGCTAATATACAATGATTATCGGATATAGCTGCGACATTTTCCAAGCAATATTTCCGTTTGTCACAAAAATATGCCTTTCAGAGGATGCTCATGAGTGCAGTTCCACTCCTCACCTGCCCCCCTTCTTCTCTTCCCGTACCGCGAAAAGCGCAAACGCCAGCACCACGGCGAAACAGGCCATCGGAACCATATATGCGGTGTAGATACCCGCGGAATCGCTCACCATAGCCTGCAGCGGAGTGATGACGGCGCCGCCAAGGATGGCCATGATCAGGCCCGATGCGCCAATTTTGGTGTCGTCACCCACCGTGACCAGGGCAATGCCGTAGATGGTCGGGAACATGAGGCTCATAAAGAATGACACCAGCATCAGCGCAATCACCATGAACCAGCCCCAGCCTTCTCCAACGGCCACCAGCGCCGAACACAGGACAGCCATCACAGAACCGAATACCAGCAGCCTGGACGGAGCAATGTACTTCATCAGCCATGTATAGATGAACCTGGATGCGCAGAACCCTATTATGGTGTAAAGATAGACCGATGCGGCATCGGACTCGGAAACGCCAAGTTCCTGCATGACAATACGGATAGTGAAACTCCACACGCCAATCTGGGCGCCCACGTAGAAGAACTGGGCAATGACGCCGAACAGATAGGTCCTGTTGGCGAAAAGCCGCCTGAATGATGCGCTGACGGTGTCAGCTGATGAAGTGTCCTTACCCTCAGGCATCCGGGCGGACAGCATCACGACCATGATAAGCACCAGCACCACACCAAGGGCGCAGTACGTTCCGCTGACCGAATACAGCGAAATATCCTTCAGTATGAACACCTTGCTGAGAATGATGCCCGTGATGGAGCCCATCGGATTGAAGGACTGCGCAATGTTCAGCCTTCGGGTAGCCGTTTCAGGTGACCCCATGGCCATAATGTACGGATTGGCCGTAGTCTCAAGCACGCTGCAGCCTGAAGCCATGATGTAAATGGCAACCAGATAGAACGCGTACGATGCAGCCTTTGCTGCCGGCATGAACAGGATAGCCCCGCCGGCATACAGGCACAGGCCCAGAATAACGCCGCTCTTGTAAGAATGCTTTCTTATGAACAGTGCCGCAGGCAGCGCAATCACAAAGTACGCCCCATAAAACGCAGACTGAATAAGACTGGTCTGGGTATCGGACATGGACATGATTTTCTTGAACGCGGCAAGCAGCGTATCGGTCATGTTGTTTGCCAGCCCCCACAGCAGGAACAGGCTGGTCACCAGAATGAACGGCAGCAGGTTCTTCCTTTCTATCGTTTTCATGCTCTACGTATTTTCAAGGGAATGGCTTCAGGGAATTTTTCAAGATTGTCCACGACCAGAGCCAGGTACCCTCCTCCACCGGCTCCCGGCATTTTCCACGCCAGCACGCCGTCACGGACCGAATACCTGTCAATGAATTCCTGCACGCAGCCCTGCACCATGGCCGGGAACATGGCGGTCTGCGCATTGAACGAATCCATGTAGGCCGATGCAAACGCCTCCAGGTCCATGTCCATGATGGCCTTCCAGCAGGAATCGGCAGCCGCAGCAAGGGCCTGCACCTTGGGAAGGGTGATATCCTTACCCGCAATCACGGAACATCCCGGCCTGCGCGGTTCCATGGGAACCATGCAGAGATGCCGCTCCAGCCAGGACAGCACGTTTTCATCAGTGCAGGTCTCTATTTTCAGTGGCCAGTACCCGTTGTCATACCAGTGGCGGCAGAGCCCCGGCACACAAATGCCAATAGAATCCTGCGCCCCGGAGATTATGCCGTCGCTGCGCTCAGGATTGTTCTCAAAGCAGAACACCATGCGGGCCAGAGTCTCCGGATCCATATTGGGCAGCCTGTACGGCCAAATCTTCTTTATCAGATTACGGGTCGATGTGGACAGTCCGCAACGCTCACGGATCTCAAAAGTAGGCTCCAGCGATATTGTGAGCGCCCACCCCGGACAGAAGCACGACACGTAAGGCTGGTCAATCCAGGTCCCCGCCAGGTCAAGCCTGGTAGGCAGCTGGCATGAAGTCTCCTTCAGTGCAGTCGATGAGCGTGCAGCCAGTCCGTCAGCCGGCACCCGGTCCAGCACCACGTACTCAATCCCGCGTTCCGCGCAGAACCGGCGTTTCGTTTCCGATGCACCATCGGCATTAACCACAAACACATCGGGCTTAAGCCTGTCCACCGTTTGGACAAAGTCCATCACCCCGTCCCCGTCATTGATGAACGCATCCTTCACGTAGCGTATAGCCTTGACCATGAACAGACGCTCCTGCTCCGGATACACCGTCCTGTGATGCTTGTAGTGCAGAATTGTTCTGTCACTCCCAATACCCACATACAGGTCGCCATACTGCGCGGCCTGTCTGAAAAACTCGACATGCCCGCTGTGAAGCAGGTCATAACAGCCCGAAACGAAAACCTTCTTTGCCATATTGCAAAAATAATAAAATTCGACGGTGCCGGAATTGATACCGGAATGACAGTGTCATCGGGGGGCAACAGCCATCAGCAATTTCCTCTGTCCGTCATCAATGCATTGCCGCGTAATGGCGTGATCAAAAGATTCAAGCCGATGAACATCTGTTCCCAGAACATGAATCCACCCTCTGTCAAGAAGCGTCATGAACTTCCGGCACGCCTCTTTTCCATAGGCTCCGGTCAGGGATGTGATGTTACACTGAAACAGGACTCCCATAGTCACAAGCCTTTCATAATCACTGTTATTCATATATAAATAACGTTCCGGATGTGCCAGCAGAGGCTTATAACCGCTCTCACGAATACGTGCAATAATGTCATACAGGCCCATTGGCGGATTGAAGTATGACGTCTCCACAAGCAGCATCCTGTAATCCGAAGCGCCCATGAACAGGAGGTCATCATTATTCAGTCGCTCTTCAAAGCCATTGTCCAGCATATATTCTGCCGCCAGATTCAGTTTGACAGGGCCGTGGTAAGCCGACATAAGTTCCTCATACCGTTGCCGTAGAGCAGCTGTTGTATTGGGGATGTCCTCCATAACGTGAGGCGTAAGCCATACCGCACGTACACCCAGCTGTTCATAACGCTCCAATACCACAAGTGCGCTCTCCATATCGGGAATGCCGTCGTCCACGCCGGGAAGTATATGGCTATGCCTATCGGTAAGGCCTTTAAAAAGACCTGTGTCCTCAAGTGTAGTTTTGCGGTGAAAAGGCCACATATCAATAACAAAATTATCTTTCAGCCCTCATGGGATTCTCCAGAAAGTCCTTATAGGCCAATCTTATTCCATCTTCCAACTCAGTCTTATACGTCCACCCGAGTTTTGCAGCCTTGCTGACGTCCAGCAGTTTGCGTGGAGTGCCATTGGGCATTGATGTATCCCAGAGAATCTTCCCTCCATAACCCACAACACGGGCGACAAGTTCAGTCAGTGCCTTGATAGTCAGTTCTTTCCCCGTCCCCGCATTAACCGTCTCATTGCCAGAGTAGTTGTTCATCAGGAACACACACAGATCAGCCAGATCATCCACATAAAGGAACTCTCTCAACGGTGAACCATCTCCCCAGCAGGTAACCGTCTCCAGACCCGCCACCTTTGCCTCATGGAAGCGGCGGATAAGTGCAGGCAGCACATGAGAATGTTCGGGATGATAGTTGTCATTGGGACCGTACAGATTGGTCGGCATCACGGAAATATAGTCGGTACCGTACTGACGGTTCAGGAATTCGCAGTACTTGAGACCGGAAATCTTTGCCAGAGCATAGGCCTCGTTGGTCTTCTCCAGCTCAGAGGTCAGCAGGCAGTTCTCAGGCATGGGCTGGGGTGCCATACGGGGATAAATACAGCTGGAACCGAGAAATTCAAGTTTTCTGCAGCCGTTCTTCCAGGCGGAGTGTATGACGTTCATCTCCAGTATCATATTGTCATACATAAAGTCGGCAAGGGCGCCACGGTTGGCCACTATGCCGCCCACCTTGGCGGCCGCCAGAAAGACATACTCGGGTTTCTCAGCCTCGAAGAATGACTCCACCTGATCCTGACGGGTCAGATCCAACTCTTTATGAGTCCGAAGGACAAGGTTGTTGTAGCCCTGGCGTTGCAATTCCCTTACAATTGCAGAGCCTACCATTCCACGATGTCCGGCCACATAGATTTTAGAATCTTTTTCCATCAGTCAACCTGTGATTTCAGATAAAGCTTGCGCACAAACCTCATGTCATGATTTATCATTATCCTCACCAGATCCTCAAAAGAGGTCTTGCACGGATTCCAGCCAAGAATGGTTCTGGCCTTGTCCGGATTGCCAAGGAGCCGGTCAACTTCGGCAGGACGGAAATACTTCGGGTCAACCTCGACAAGAATCTTGCCGGTTTGTTTGTCAATACCCTTCTCATCTACACCTTCGCCTTCCCAACGGAGTTCGATTCCCGCATAGTGGAAAGCCAATGTGCAAAACTCACGGACGGAATGAGATTCTCCTGTGGCAATGACGTAATCATCCGGCTTGTCCGCCTGAAGCATCATCCACATACATTCCACATAATCCTTGGCATAGCCCCAGTCACGCAATGCGCTGAGGTTACCCAGGTAGAGCTTGTCCTGGAAACCCTGGGCAATGCGGGCAGCGGCAAGGGTAATCTTGCGTGTCACGAAAGTCTCACCGCGGCGCTCGGACTCATGATTGAAAAGAATTCCATTTACCGCAAACATCCCGTAAGACTCCCGATAGTTCTTGGTAATCCAGAAACCGTATTGCTTTGCAACTCCATAGGGACTGCGTGGATAGAAAGGTGTCGTCTCGGACTGCGGCACTTCCTGTACAAGTCCGAACAGTTCGGAAGTGGATGCCTGATATATCCTTACCTTCTTTTCCATGCCAAGGATACGGACAGCCTCCAGCAGGCGCAGTACTCCTGTTGCATCGGCCTCTGCAGTGTATTCAGGACAATCAAATGATACCTTGACGTGGCTTTGTGCGGCCAGATTGTAAACCTCGTCCGGCTGCACCTCCTGAATGATCCGAACAAGCGAACTGCTGTCAGTCATGTCACCGTAATGAAGGTTGACAAGACGCTTCTGTTTCATGTCCCTGACCCACTCGTCAAGATACAGGTGTTCAATGCGGCCTGTATTGAAAGAACTGCTGCGGCGTATGATGCCATGGACTTCATATCCTTTCTCCAATAGGAACTCAGCCAGGAAGCTTCCATCCTGGCCGGTGATACCTGTGATAAGAGCAATCTTCATGTATTTCATTGAATATCAAACAGTAAATTTATCATCGTTATAATAATCTCCGTAGTGGTGATAATAACCATAATGATAGCCATAATGGCCGTTGTACTTCTCAGTGCCATTCAGCAGAACAACCATATTCGGCAGTTTCTGCTCTTCATAATAACTGTCTATTACCGGCAGCATTTCACGTTCCATCAATCCTGAGCGTACAACAAAGAGAGTCTTGTCAGCATACCTGGCTATAATGGAGGCATCTGCAAGCATCTCTACCGGAGGACAGTCTAAAAAGATCAGATCATAATCAGCTTTCAGCTTTTCAAGCAGAGCCGATAACCTGTCACTATAGAGAAGCTCGGTCGGATTCGGCGGGATGGTTCCTGACGGGATAATGCTCAGGTTCTTCTGCTCAGGATGTTCCAGAATGGGGCAGCTGTCAATAATACCCGCCAGATAGTTACTGAGTCCCTGTCCAGGTCTGCCAACATAATTGCTGAGAGAAGCGTGACGCATGTCAAAGTCAACAGCTACGACTTTTTTGCCTTTGACGGCCAGGCTGGCCGCCAGATTTGCAGTAACGAAAGTCTTGCCGGACCCGGGGTTGAAAGATGTCATCATAACCACCTTTTTCTGCCCATTGTCAAGCATGAATTCCAGGTTGGAACGCACCACGCGGAATGCCTCATTGATAACGCTCCTGCTGTTGGCTTTAACCACAAGTTCATCCTTTGAATTCTTTGACGTCCGTTTGGAACCATATTGAGGAATCTCTCCGACAAACGGCGTTGCAAGTCCTTCCATATCCTTGCGTCCGCGGACTACAGTGTTGAAAACCATTCTCAAATAAATGACATTCAATGGCAGGAAAAGCCCCAACAGAAGTGCAAGCATCATGATGCTGCTCTTTTTGGGAGCTACAGGGGCCAGCCCTCCGTAAGGATTGGCTACGATACGGGTGTTGTATGCCGTAAAGGCCTGAGTCAGTTCATTCTCCTCACGTTTCTGCAGCAGATACAGATACAACTGCTCCTTAACTTCCTGCTGACGCTCAATTGCGCGCAGGTCACTTTCCAGTTTCGGAGTGTTGGATATACGCCCCGCATACTTCTCCTGATTGCTCTTTTCGGCCTGTATGAGCTGTTCCAGACGTACCTTCTCATTGTCCAGTCCTACCAGCACGGCCGCGTGCATGGCTGTGAGTCCGTTGTTAATTTCCACCACAAGCGGGTTTGAGTCCGAACTGTAACGGAGTATGTTGTTACGCCGCAGAAGCTGGGCATTGTATTCGTCAATCTGACTGTTTATGGCGGCACTGCTCAATCCAAGACCTGTAGGCAGAAGTTTGTCATTGTTCTGTGTCATGAAATTGCGTATATAGCGCACCATATACAGTTCGTTGGTATACCCTCGGATTGCATTTTCCGAATTGATGGTCTGGGCTATATTCTGAGTGGAAGCGACACTTACATCGGCCATATTGTTTTCACTCTTGAATGAGGATATGCCCTTGTCAACCGTACCCAACTCATCCTCAATCACGCGGATGCGCTCATTGATGAAATCTGACGTGGAGATTGCAAGCAGGTTCTTGTCCTTCACCCAACTCTCATTATAAACCGTCACTATGGTATTGAGGATATCTTCCGCCCTGGCCGGCACAAAATCCTTGCATGCCATGTTGATTATTGCAGACTGTTTGTTGGCAAGAGAAAACGACAGCTTCGACTGAAGTTGCCTTACAGAGCTATGGAAGCCGTGACGGGTGATGTATATCGTCCTCTCTGTCAGATTCTCCTGTTTCAAATGGACACGTATGACGCCTGCATCAGTCTTGACAGTTGAATCGGGCTGACATACATATTCGTTATTATCATTGATCTCGACCCCGTCTATTCCGGTTTGCAGGTCAGTTATGACTATTTCCTTATTCTTGACCTGTAGAGTCATTGACAGGCCCTGTTCCGGTCTGATATCTTCCACCAGCACCTCCACCGGCAGATTGCTGCCATAGAGAATACCCTTGTCTGTCAAATGTTTTCTTGAAGAATATGTGTAGTCCAGATGCATGCGTTTGACCGTTTCCAGCATGATATCTGTCGACTGTATGCAAAGAATCTCATTCTGCACATCGCTCACCGTGCCGAACAGGTTCATATCACCCATATTCTGCAACTGGCTGGTAAAAGAACCGGAATTGCGGTTGTTCTCCGGCTTGATCATGATGGTGGCACTGCGGTTATACTCTTTCGGCGTCACCCACAAATACGCACCGGCCACCATCAGACAGGCCATAACGGAAAGGACAAACCATTTCCAGTTACTCAGACATTGATACCACAACTCTTTGAGTGTGACAACATTATTCGCTTGTGACTTTGTATTGCTTCTCTTTTCCATAATGCTTCATTTATCTTACCATTACCGAAATTATTGAAGTAATAAGGGATGCTACAGAAATCCAGAAACCCGTATTCAGCAGATTGTTGCCGCTGACCGTAGTCTGTCTTTTCCGGACCTGATTGGGCTCTACATATACCAGATCCCCCTGCTGCATCATATATGCGGGAGAAGACAGCAGCCGCTGCATATTGGTCATATCCACATTATAGACTTGTGTCCCTTCCACAGTATTGCGGCTAACCATCACATTCTGGCGCAGTCCCAGGATGTTCAAGTCCGATGTCTGGCTGAGGATATCCAGAATGGTGACATTGTCCTGCGTCAGTTCGTAACGCCCCGGACGGTTGACTTCTCCCATCACGTTCACGTATGCATTGGACAGTTCCACATTCACTATTGCGTCCGTACAGTGATTCTCGCTGACGAGGCGATGCTTTATATGCTCCGCCACCTCATTGCGTGTCATACCTTGCACCTTTATTTTCCCCAAGACAGGAAAGTCTATCGTTCCCTCAGGCGACACGGTATAGCTCATCGTGGCGTAATTAGAGTTGTAACTTTGAGAAGTGTTGCTTGTTCCAAGCCTGTAGCCAACAACCGGCAGATTGAACGTGGCGGCCAACTCCGGCACTGAACTGTGCACGACTATCATCAGTTTTTCTCCCGGTTGGACCTTCAGCGGCTGGAGGCCGACATTCGCAATCAGTGTATCCTTGCCGGACACATCCTGAAAATACGCCACCTGCTTGGGTGCCGAACAGGATGCTAGCACCATTACAAATGCGGTGACAATAAAGAACAGTTTTCTCATTGTTTGAATATTTTATTTATTTAAGTTTCGCAAGTTCTCAAGCGGCCAGTTTTAGCCGGTAAATGTCACATATATGGGCGAGTTCTTCAGACTGATTTATAATGGCATCGTAGATATCT
>JAGHSY010000070.1 GCA_018065615.1 Candidatus Colenecus caballi
CTAACCCTATCTGGATTATCATCTGTCTGTCGACACAACTGGGTTGAGTTGGTGAATGTGATAGTATACGATCCGAGAAAAATCCAACCAGATATTTTGACTAGCAATAAAGAAGGGTAAGCGGAAATCCAACCACTTACCCTCTTTTCATCTTCATTGGAAATATTTCTCTATACCCTAAATCCAACCAGAAATTTTGAATACCCCTCATATATGTGACCGACCATCTCCTTCTTCAGATTGATATTCCCAGTATCAACAAGAAAGTTTAGACGATAATAGTCCGACTCAAGGTTTTCAAGCAGAATTTCCCACGGTTCACCGTTAGGCTGCTCCATATCATAGACAAGGAAGGACTTGAAATTGCATGTCACCACCCAGCGGGGTCTGAGTGAATATGGAAGATCTGCAGAATATCTATTGGCTTGCTGAAATGCAGTAAGTTGCGTTCCATCACTTTGACGTATTGGCTTACGCAGATCCTTATCAGCACTCTTCTGCTCAATCAGAACATGGGTGGCCTCAATATGACCGTCAATGAAACTGGTATGGTCAAGATGAACCTGGTCTTCATTTGTCATGCAGATGGCAGAAAACATCTGCATTTTTTCCACCCTTAATTTAAAATGTGCCTACAATGTGCCTACAAATTTGAACTGCTTACCAAAAGAAAAACCCCGCAAGTTATTGACTTGCAGGATTTCAAGGGTGCCTGGTGGGACTCGAACCCACGACATTCAGAACCACAATCTGACGCTCTAACCAACTGAACTACAGGCACCATTTAAAGTGCTTTCCGGGAAAAGCGGTGCAAAGATACCGCAATTTTTGGAAAACACAACTCCAAAATCAATATATTTGCACAAAAAGCTGCTATGAAATCAAGAAATATCATAATTGTGCTTGCCGCACTGCTGCTGGCGGCCTGTAGTAAAGGTGACAGATACCTGTTCCAGCACTATTCATTCAAGGAGACGCTTCCCTACACACGGGGCCAGGAGCACCCGTGCTATACTTTTGACATCAAGGCCATTTACGCATGCGGCTATGACAGCGTTTTCAATGACGGGTTCAACAGGGACATATCGGAATTCCTGTTTGACACGGCAACGACCAATGTACGCGCCGCAATGATAAGCTGCATTGACAGACGCATTGACAATTTCAGAGAGAATCATGACAATGACTTTGAATACTTTCTGCGCTCAGAAATAGGATACGGCAACCACAAGGATATAATCAACTGTGACATAAACATATATGAATACTGGGGCGGAGCCCACGGCGGCACCATTGTGGCCTGCCGCAACTATCACATTGAAGACGGCAGCGTGGTCACGCAGGACGAATATTTCATGCCGGGCTACAAGGAGGCGCTCATACCCGTTCTGGACAGCCTGCTGCTTAGGCACGCCGGCGTCACGGACCGTTCACAGCTTGATGACAACGGCTATTTCAGTCTGCAGCCAATGTATGTGCCCGAATACTTCCGCATAAGGCAGGATTCCATAGACTTCATATTCAACCAGTACGAGATTGCCCCCTATTCCACCGGCGTCACCACTCTGACCGTTGCGGAAAGTGACATACGGGATCTAATCCGATGACACGCCTATTATGTCATGCAGATTTGTCGTGTAGCACGGCGTGCGCATATTGTGCAGGATAACGTCCTTGAAATGCGGTGACATGCCCGTGACCGGGTCTGAAGGATACTGCTGCGCGGCCAGCACCACGGTCTCAGTGCCCCAGCGCCGGTTCACGTCATCGGCCGCCTTTGAAACAAGGTTCAGGCGTCTGCGCGTGTTCTCATCGGTCCCGAACAGATCCAGCTGCACGGCGTTGTCCGGCACTATGCCTGACACAATCACACCGGCGCGCTTGTATTTGAGTCCATCACGGAATATGCGGTCCAGCGCCTGCCCCGCCGCCGACACCAGTTCCACAGTTGAGGCCGATGCCGTGCCAAGCGTCACGTTTATGGCGTTGGAATACCACTCCAGATCTTCACGGAACGGGTTTGTGGTGATGAACACTGTCAGAATGTTGCACACGCTGTGCTGACGGCGCAGCTTGGCGGCGCAGCGTGACGCGTAATTGGACACATGCGTGCGCAGCGTCTCCCTGTCAGCAACCATTTCAGGAAAGCTGCGGCTGGTGCAGATGCTCTTCTTTTCCGCAATCTCATCGGTCTTTATGCAGCTTATGCCGTTCAGTTCGCGCCAGGTGTTCTCCACGGGCAGCGGGAACAGCATGCGCACCCACCCTTGCGGCTTGTCGGCAAAGTCAAGCGCCGTGCGGCAGCCGTTATACCTGAGTTTTGCATCGGTCCTTGCACCTATGCCCCACACCCTGGCCGCATCCATGCCGGCCAGCGCCTTGCGCCGCTTTTCATCGGAATCAATCACACAGCACTTGTTGTAGCCCCGGTACAGTTTGGCATACCTGCTGGCCAGCTTTGCCAGCGTTCTGGTGGGTCCGATGCCAATGCTGACGGGCATGCCCACCCACTGCCTGATGCGCGCCGCCAGCTGCTCGCCCCACAGTTTAAGGTCTGTGGTGCGCTCCATGCCCGTCAGGTCACAGAAGGCCTCGTCAATGGAATAGACTTCAACCTTTGGCGCATGCATGCGTATTGTTGCCATTACGCGGGCTGACATGTCACCGTACAGGGTGTAGTTGCTGGACAGAGCCTCAATCTTCACGCCGGGAAATTCATCGGCCAGTTTGAAATAAGGTGTGCCCTCCTTTATGCCAAGCGCCTTGGCCTCATTGCTGCGCGCCACAACACACCCGTCATTGTTGCTCAGCACCACGACGGGCTTACCCTCAAGGTCAGGCCGGAACACGCGTTCGCAGCTGACAAAGCAGTTGTCACAGTCAACAAGCGCGAACATGACGTTCAGATACGTGAAAGGCGTTTTCTTATTGTGTAGCTGACCACGCCCCAGATGCGGAAATCACGTTCGGGCGTAATCTTTATGCGCGGATAGCTGTCATTGGCCGGCACCAGCCATATAACGCCACTGTCCTTAAGTGACAGATCAACGAACTTTAGCGTGAACTCCCCGTCCAGGTAGCCCACAATCATGTCACCGTCCTGCGGCTCCACAGACCGGTCTATGACCAGTATGTCACCGTTCTCAACCCCGGCGTCAATCATGGAGTCCCCCTTGACACGTCCGTAAAACGTGGCAATGGGATTCGATATCAGCTCCCTGTTCAAGTCCAGAGCCTCCTCCAGATAGTCCTGTGCCGGACTTGGGAACCCTGCCCTGATACCGCCGCCCGCAAACGGCAGGCTCAAGGTCTGAGTAAGGTCAGCCGAATATATCTCCACTTCATTCATATGCTGCAAATATACTTATTAATGCATTCAGCCTGTCTTTTATCCGGACAAAAAAAGGCCGCCGTGAAGCGACCTTTTGTCGGGATGAAAGGATTCGAACCTTCGACCACCTGGTCCCAAACCAGGCATTCTAACCGGACTGAACTACATCCCGAATGCTGTTTCTTTCGAAAAGCGGTGCAAAGGTAAGCTTTTCAAACCAAGTTCCAAATTTTTTTAGGTATATTCGCATTTCAGAATTGACAAGTCCGATGAAAAAGAAGATAGCGTTTCTGTTCAACCCCATTTCCGGCGGTCACAGGCTCATACCGGTGACACCGCTCATTGAACGTCACGTGAACAGGGACCTGTATGATTTCTGCATTGTCCCCACCCAGCATTCCGGCCATGCCGTCGAACTGGCACGCGAATATGCCGAGAAGGGCTATGATGCCGTATTTGCAGTTGGCGGTGACGGCACTGTCAACGAAGTTGGACGCGGGCTCATCGGCACAGACACGGCATTGGGTATAATCCCATGCGGCTCCGGCAATGGGCTGGCCCGCCATCTGGGCATTTCCATGGACCCCTTCAAGGCAGTAAAATGGTTGAACAAAACCATCATTACTGACATGGACTACGGCCTGATAAACGGACGCCCTTTCTTCTGCACTTGCGGTGTGGGATTTGACGCGCAGATCAGCATGAGCTTCTCAAAAGCGGGATCACGCGGAATCATTACCTACCTTGAAAACATCCTCAAAGAGATAACGACCTATCAGACTGAAAGATACAGCCTTACCATGGATGGTTCCCAAAAACGTACAAAGGCTTTCATTGTCACAGTAGCCAATGCCGGACAGTGGGGCAACAACGCCTTCATCGCGCCTAAAGCGTCTGTGCGTGACGGTCTTCTGGACATATCGGTAATTCCGCGTCTGAAAGCTGTCGATACACCTCTCATGGCCCTGCAGCTGTTCAACGGACAGCTTGACAGGAATCCCAACGTCAAGACTTACCGCTGTCATGAACTTACAATAAACAGGAAAAGTGAAGGTGTGGCGCACTATGACGGAGACCCGGTCATAATGGGGCCGGAAATCAACATTTCCATGGTACCTGCCGGACTGAAAATCATGATTCCGGACAAAGGCCGCGACATCTAGTATTTCAAATAAAAATCTTTTACAAGTCCGATGTATTCGGCACCTGTCATGTCCAGAACCGATGACACGGGCTGTCTGTACTGGCGGGAGAATGTCAGCAGCACCCTTTTGGGCTGTCTGCCAGGAGCCGTAACGACTTCCGTGCTGCGGATGACATTAAGTCCGGCAGCCTGCGCAATGCGTATCATGTCAGTTCCGGTTGGCAGCACCACAGAAAATTCACCGTCAGGAGCAATAAGGCGGCAGACAGCGCTGACAAGGTCCTCATAGCTGAGACTGTCATTATGGCGGGCCGTTCTGCGCCCTTCATCCGGACAGCGCAGCGAATCCCTGAAATACGGAGGGTTGCAGACTATGCGGTCAAAAGGCTGTTCAGACCTGTAGTCCGATATATCTGCGTTCTGCACGGTTACAGGCCATGGTGAAGCCTGTGCGTTCTCCGTTGCCTGTGCGGCTGCATCGGACTCAATCTCGACAGCCACCACCCTGCCCGCCCCGCGCTGGGCAGCCATGAGCGCTATCAGCCCCGTTCCGGTGCCAATGTCCAGCACACTCTGGCCCGGTTCAAGACCGAACCAGGCTCCAAGCAGGACGCCGTCAGTACCGACTTTCATTGCACACCGGTCCTGGTTTACAGTGAAATGTTTGAACTGGAAATACGTATTTGACATCGGACAGAATCCTTTAACGGCACAAAAGTACGTTTTTTGGCGGTCACGTGCGCACATTTGTTTAATTTTGCAGATTATTACCACAATCATACCTTCATGGTTAAGAAAAAGAACATACCGGAACCCGAATTTGACGAATCAAACCCCGCATTTTCAATGATTGCTGACTTTGACGGCAATGAAAACGGGTTGTTTGACAACGAGATAGCTGACACCATTCCTGTATTGCCGCTCAGGAACATGGTGCTATTTCCAACTGTGGTCATGCCGGTCACAGTAGGACGCAAATCATCCTTGAAACTTATCCAGTCTGCATCACAGAGCGGCAGGCAGATAGCCGTACTGTGCCAGAAGAATCCTGACACGGAAGAACCGGGGCTGAATGACATGTACCAGACCGGCGCGCTGGCCAAGATAATACGTGTCTTTGACATGCCTGACCAGACAACGACCGTGGTGCTGCAGGGCATGCAGCGCATCAGGCTGGAATCCGTCATTTCCGACAAGCCGTTCCTGACAGGACATGCAGTTCTGTTTCCTGAAGTCCTGCCCAATTCAAAAAGCCGTGAATTCAAGGCGTTGGTCGAATCATGCAAGGAGGCCGCCATCAAATACGTGAAACTTTCCGAAAGCATACAGCCCGATGCCGCATTCGCACTTAAGAACATCACGAACGGTGTCTTCCTCATAAACTTCATCTGCGCCAACCTTCCGTTTGAAGTCAAGGACAAGGCACGTCTGCTCAAGGAAACCACATGTGAAGGACGCGCCCTTAAGCTGCTGTCCATACTGAACCGTGAAATACAGCTGGCCGAACTCAGGGTGAACATACAGAAGCGCACCCATGAGGACATTGACAAGCAGCAGAAGGAATACTTCCTGCAGCAGGAGCTCAAGAACATCCAGGATGAGCTGGGCGGAAGCGTCCAGGACCAGGACATGGAGGAAATGCGCCTGAAAGCCGCGCAGAAGAACTGGACTGATGAAGTGCGCAGAATTTTTGAAAAGGAACTGGGCAAGCTGGAACGCACCAACTCCCAGTCACCCGACTACAATGTCCAGCTGTCATACCTGCAGACCGTACTGAGTCTGCCGTGGAACGAATGCACCAAAGACAACCTTGACATGAACAACGCCAGAAAGGCGCTGGACAAGGACCACTACGGACTTGAAAAGGTCAAGGAACGCATACTTGAACATCTGGCTGTCATGAAGCTGAGGAATGACTTCAAGTCACCCATCCTGTGCCTGTACGGCCCTCCCGGAGTTGGCAAGACATCACTGGGACTGTCCATTGCCAATGCCCTGAAGCGCAAATACGTGCGCGTGTCGCTGGGCGGCCTGCATGATGAGGCCGAAATCCGCGGCCACCGCAAGACATATATAGGCGCCATGCCCGGACGCATAATCAAGGGTCTGGCCAAAGCCGGTTCATCGAACCCCGTGTTCATTCTGGACGAGATTGACAAGGTCAGCCAGATGACCAACCAGGGAGACCCGGCATCGGCCCTGCTTGAGGTCCTTGATCCCGAACAGAACGGCACCTTCCACGACAACTATCTGGACATTGACTACGACCTGTCCAAGGTCATGTTCATTGCCACCGCCAACAACCTGAACACCATACCCACCCCGCTTCTGGACCGTATGGAGATAATTGAGGTGAGCGGCTACATTACAGAAGAGAAGATAGAGATAGCAAAGCGCCATCTGCTGCCCAAGGAGATGGAGGCCAACGGCATAAAGAAGGGATTCCTGACCATGACCAGACCCGCAATAGAGTCTGTCATCGAGAACTACACCCGTGAATCAGGCGTGCGCGAACTTGACAAGAAGATTGGCAAGATATGCCGCCGCATGGCCTGTCAGTATGCCACAGACGGCACTTTCACCAAAAAGGCCGTCAAGCCCGATGACCTTAAGGAACTGCTTGGCACAAAGCCGTATTCACGTGACAAGTATCAGGGCAACGACTATGCAGGTGTTGTCACCGGACTGGCCTGGACTGCCGTAGGCGGTGAAATTCTGTTCGTTGAGACCAGCCTGAGCCGTGGCAAAGAGGGCAAGCTGACACTTACGGGCAATCTGGGTGACGTAATGAAGGAATCGGCCATGCTGGCCATGGAATACATCCGTGCCCACGCCGGCATTCTGGAACTTGACCCCGCCGTATTCAATTCATGGAACGTGCACATCCACGTTCCTGAGGGCGCAATACCCAAGGACGGCCCGTCAGCCGGCATAACCATGGCAACGTCAATTGCATCGGCCTTCACACAGAGGAAAGTCAGGGCCAATCTGGCCATGACCGGTGAAATCACGCTGCGCGGAAAGGTTCTTCCCGTAGGTGGAATACGTGAAAAGATACTGGCCGCCAAGCGCGCAGGCATAACTGACATAATCCTGTGCACTGAGAACAGACGTGACATAGAGGAGATTCCAGAAGAGTACCTGAAAGGAGTGACATTCCATTATGTAAGCAAGATAAGTGAAGTCTGGCAGATTGCCCTTCTTGACGAGAAGGTCAGTGACGCTCTGGACATAAGACCGATAACCGATAAGACAGACAAGTGAGCGGACTGAAATTCGAACTCCAGCACACGGACAGCTCATGTGCCGCAAGAGCCGGAAGGATAACCACAGGGCATGGTGTCATTGAGACGCCCATTTTCATGCCTGTGGGTACTGTCGGCTCAGTCAAGGCCGTGCATGTGCCGGAACTTAAGGATGACATAAAGGCTCAGATCATTCTTGGCAACACATACCATCTGTACCTTCGTCCGGGACTTGACGTGCTGGAGAAGGCTGGCGGCCTGCACAGATTCAACTCCTTTGACCGCCCCATGCTGACTGACAGCGGCGGTTTCCAGGTCTTCTCGCTGACCGGCCTGAGGAAGATGACTGAAGAAGGCGTGACCTTCCAGTCCCACATAGACGGTTCGCGCCATCTGTTCACCCCTGAACGTGTCATGGACATAGAGCGCTCCATTGGCGCAGACATCATGATGGCCTTTGACGAATGCTGTCCGGGCACCGCAGACTACAGCTATGCTAAAAAATCAATGCAGCGCACCCACCGCTGGCTTGACCGCTGCATTCAGCGTTTTGATGAGACTGAGCCCAAATACGGCTACCATCAGGCACTGTTCCCCATAGTCCAGGGCTGCACATACCGTGATCTCAGAACGGAATCGGCCGAATACATAGCATCAAAAGGCGCTGAAGGCAATGCCATTGGCGGTCTTGCCGTAGGTGAACCGGCACCGGTCATGTATGAAATGATTGAACTTGTCAACGGCATACTGCCCAAGGACCGCCCCCGCTACCTTATGGGCGTTGGAACTCCTGAGAACATACTTGAGGGAATTGGTCTGGGCGTTGACATGTTTGACTGCGTCATGCCCACACGCAACGGCCGCAACGCCATGCTGTTCACGAAGGACGGCATAATAAACATACGCAACAAAAAGTGGGAGGACGCCTTTGAGCCCATAGAGTCCGATGGCGCATCATACGTTGACACACTTTACACAAAAGCATATCTTCACCATCTGTTCAAGGCCAAGGAATACCTGGCGCTGCAGATTGCATCGGTCCACAACCTTGCCTTCTACCTGTGGCTTGTGGGTGAAGCCAGAAAGCATATCCTGGCCGATGACTACCATGCATGGAAAGATATTATGGTAAAACGGGTAATGCAACGCATATAACTGACAATGAAAAGAATATTCAGACACAGACTGCTGACCACTCTGGACTGGTACATAATAAAGAAGTTCCTTGGCACGTACTTCTTCTCCATTGCGCTCATCATTGCCATTGCCGTGATATTTGACTTCAACGAGCACATTGACAAGTTGAACAAGGCATCGGCCTACGAAATTGCGTTCCAATACTATCTGAACTTCATTCCGTACTTTGCCAACCTGTTCAGTCCGCTGTTTGTTTTCATTGCGGTCATATTCTTCACATCGAAACTGGCTGAGAATTCAGAAATAATTGCCATGTTCTCGACCGGCATGAGTTTCAAGCGCATGATGGTTCCGTACATGCTGTCTGCAGCCTTCATTGCCGGTCTGACACTCTGGCTCGGGTCAGAAGTCATACCGAAAGGCAATGTGGTCCGTGTCGATTTTGAGACCCGCTACAAAATACATCACACCAACCGTGACAACACTGACGGTCTGACGAACGTCCAGCTTGAAGTTGAAGACGGTGTGATTGCCTACATTGAGCGTTTCTCCACTTACGACCAGACGGGACACCGTTTCTCATTGGACAAGTTTGAAGACAAGAAACTGGTGTCACACATGACTGCAAGAACCATCACCTATGACACCACGTCGGTGGAGAAATACCATTGGATTGCCAAAAAGTACATGGTCCGTGACATGTCCGGAAACGTTGAGACCATAAGTCAGGGAAATGAGCTGGACACCATAATCAGATTCGAGCCATCGGACTTTCTCATCAAGAACGGGCAGCAGGAGACCATGTCATCGCCAGAACTGCGCCAGTACATAAGGCAGCAGAAAGCGCGCGGATTCGGCAACATTCAGGACTTTGAAATTGAATACCACAAGCGGTATGCCATGTCATTCGCTTCATTCATACTGACAATCATTGGCGTATCACTTTCCAGCCGCAAGCGTAAAGGAGGCATGGGACTGCACCTTGGAATCGGACTTGGGCTCAGTTTCGGCTACATCCTGTTCCAGGAGGTGGCATCAATGTTCGCTGTAGCCAATGTCATGTCCGCCTTCTGGGCCGAATGGCTGCCCAACGTGGTATTCGTGATCATTGCAATATATCTGTACATTAAAGCACCCAAATAACCGCCATGAGGTTTGATGAACTTGATTTTGAGCCGGCTCTTCTTGACGCCATTGATTCCATGAACTTTCAGGACTGCACCCCCATCCAGGAGCAGGCCATTCCGCATCTTCTCAAAGGACGTGACCTTATTGGCGTGGCACAGACCGGCACAGGCAAGACAGCCGCATACCTGCTTCCGGTTCTTGACAGGCTTTCCAGCGGCAGCTATCCCAGTGACGCTATCAACTGTCTGATCATGGTCCCCACCCGTGAACTTGCACAGCAGATAGACCAGCAGGTTGAAGGGTTCTCATATTTTCTTGACGTTTCCAGCACCGCCGTCTATGGCGGAAATGACGGAATCCGTTTCGAACAGGAGAAACGCGGATTCGCCATGGGCACAGACATTGTTGTCGCCACGCCAGGCCGTCTCATAAGCCACATCAGCCTTGGCAACATTGACCTTTCCAAGGTATCGTTCTTCATACTTGATGAAGCCGACCGCATGCTTGACATGGGTTTCTATGACGACATAATGCAGATTGTTTCACAGCTGCCCAAGGAACGCCAGAACATGCTGTTCTCTGCCACCATGCCACAGGAAATACAGAATATGGCGCGCAGCATTCTGCACAACCCTGTCGAGGTCAAGCTGGCTGTATCAAAACCCGCCGACAAGATACTCCAGGCCGCATACGTATGCTATGAGGCCCAAAAGCTGAGAATAGTCCAGAGTCTGTTTGAGTCCGATGCGCCCAAACGCGTCATTGTTTTCGCGTCATCAAAACTCAAGGTCAAAGAGATAACCAAATCCTTGAGACGGCTTGGAATGAACGTGGGTGAGATGCATTCGGACCTGTCCCAGGCAGAACGCGACGACATCATGCTGCGTTTCCGCAATGCCCACATAAACGTACTGGTGGCTACTGACATTGTATCACGCGGTATTGACATTGATGACATTGACCTGGTAATAAACTATGACGTGCCGCATGATCCGGAAGATTATGTCCACCGCATAGGACGCACAGCCCGCGCCGGCGCTGAAGGCTGCGCCCTTACCTTTGTGAGCGTTGACGAACAGACCCAGTTCGGCCACATTGAGAAGTTCCTGGAAAAGGAAATATACAAAGTCCCCATGGATACGGAACGTTTTGGCCAGGTGCCAGAATACAGCCCTGTCCGCAAAAATCCGCACCGTCATTCAGGCGGTCCACGCAGACATCAGGGTACAAAAAAACCGCGCAGCTGATTTCTGCGCGGTTTTTTATTAACAGTAAATCAGAAACAGTAATTCAGGCTGATTGAAAGGCCCGAAGTAAAACCGAAAATGAATTCGGAGCAGTGCTGCTTGGTGTATTTGCCGTCAAGAAGGTCCGAGCCTTCACGTGTCAGGGCCTCGGCCGTATGCATCAGGCTGATAGTGCCATCAGTAGGAACTGTCGTGTCAAAGCCAAGTTCACTCAGGGTAATGTCCATACCGCCATTGCGTGTTGCCTGAATGGAAATGGGCATATTGGTCTTGTATGAATGGTTCATGTATCCTATCATACCGAAAGTGCCTACAAGGGCAAAACGTTCCGTAATCTGATACTTGATGCCGGGAAGGACACCCACGCCCCATGTAAACAGGTCTCTTTCGTATGTCTTGAAACGGTTGCCTGTGCTATAGACATCGACCGGACTGGTAATCTTGTCAATACCGACCTGTCCCTGTGCAAAGAAACTCAGGTCACCCTTTTCCCAACCGTCACCGTTCTCCCAGATTGTATAACGGACAAATGGTGCGGCCTTGATCTCTGTATACTTTACGCCGAAATTGCTGTCAAGGTTCCTGTCATGGTAGAAACCGGCTGAAGCGCCGAATTCCAGGACATCACTGTACACAAAACCCACAGACGGGCCGGCCATAAGCACCTTTTCACTCTCAGAATGTTCAGCACCCGGAGTATTACCCAGACCCAAATCGACAGTACCGCCAATCCAGTACTCATACTGGGCACTGGCTGACATGCTGACTAATGCCAATAAGGCAAACAATATCTTTCTCATGGCCGTAATCAGAATGCGTAATACAAACCGAATGAGAGTTTTGATGAAAGGCCGAGAGACAGATTCTTGACATCTCCTACTGACTTGTCAAAGCCCAGCCATCCGAATGTGGAAACAATTGACAGATTCTCATTCAAAGGAATCTTGACACCGGGGGCAACACCTACCTGGAACAGGTTGTCCTTGTTGTCTCCTGACTTGACCTGTCTGTAACCGACAGCACCCTGAAGGAACAGACTGATTTTCTCTTCATTAAGGAATGTCCAACGTGCAAAAGGCTCTACAGTAATGGTGGAACCCTTTCTTCCGTCAACACCACCAATATTTGACTGTGTATCGAATCCTGCAGCCAGACCAACTTCAAAAACATCACTCAGGGCATAACCTGCAACTGGAGAAATCTGAAATTCAGTGAAAGTCTTGCTTCCTTCTGTCGGATAGCTCTTTGAATCAAAACCGAGTGAACCTCCTACCCAGATCTGGGCACTCATAGCAGCGCTTACAAACAAAGCCGTAACGGCAAAAATAAGTTTTCTCATAATTAATATAAAGTGGTTGTGTTAACTAATGAATTTAGGCAAACATAAGACAATAAATTACAAAATGCAAGAAATGGCACATTTTTGTACCGTTCCAATCAGTACTTTTCCTTATCATTCGGAAAATCCCTGCTTTTTACGTCCTCCACATACTGTCCGACAGCCTGCGTTATTATTTCGAACAGATTTGCATATCTCCTAAGGAATCTGGGACTGAAATCGGTATTCATGCCAAGCATGTCGGCGCAGACCAGCACCTGACCGTCCACACCGCCTCCGGCACCTATACCTATAATAGGAATGGACACTTCACTTGCAACACGTTCAGCCAGCGTTGCCGGAATCTTTTCAAGTACGATGGAGAAACAGCCGGCATCTTCAAGCGCATGGGCATCGGACACCAGTTTTTCAGCTTCGGCCTCTTCCTTGGCGCGTACGGCGTATGTTCCGAACTTGTTGATTGACTGCGGTGTCAGTCCCAGATGTCCCATAACCGGAATACCGGCGTCAATGATATGGCGGACTGACGGCAGAATCTCCACGCCGCCTTCAAGCTTCAGGGCATCGGCATGTGAGACCTTCATTATCTTTATGGCATTGGTGACAGCCTCGGAATCATTTATCTGATATGTTCCGAAAGGCATATCAACTACAACGAGAGCACGCTGCACGCCACGTACCACGGACTTTGCATGATAGATCATCTGGTCCAGCGTAATTGGCAGCGTAGTCTGGTTGCCGGCCATCACGTTCGATGCGGAATCACCTACAAGAATCACGTCAATACCTGCTCCGTCAACAATCTTGGCCATTGTGTAGTCGTATGACGTGAGCATTGAAATCTTTTCACCGCGCTGCTTCATTTCCCTGAGGCGCTGGGTGGTAACTTTTCTTCTGTCTTCTGAAATATATCCCATAATTGAGCGTATGAAATTTCAGATGCAAAGGTAAGGAAATATCAAGTAGAAAGACTATTTTTGAATACTTTATAAGTCCGATGAAAACAGACAGCAATCTTACTATCTACAAGGCGTCAGCCGGCTCAGGAAAGACATTCCGCCTGGCTGTGCGCTACATTACCATGCTTGTGCGCAACCCGCAGTCATACAGCACAATCCTGGCGGTGACCTTCACCAACAAGGCCACTGCAGAAATGAAGCAGCGCATTCTCTCGCAACTGTACGGCATAGGACACAGGCTGGAAAGTTCACAGGGCTACTACAATGAGATACGCAAGGCCATACCCACATACACGGAGGACACCATACGCCACAACGCCACTCTGGCGCTGGACAGCATTCTGCAGGACTACGGTCATTTCAGGGTGGAGACCATAGACAGCTTCTTCCAGGGAATACTGCGCGGACTGGCCCGTGAACTGCAGCTGGGCAACGGCCTTAGTGTCGAGCTTGACACTGACAAGGTCATAAGTGACGCCGTTGACGACTTCCTGGCAAATCTTGATCCTGACCCAAAATCCCAGGACAGAAGGAATGTGCAGCGTTTCATCATGGACAGGATTGGGAATGATTCGAACTGGAACATAGATGGCAGTCTGAAGAAATTTTCCAAGGAACTGTTCAGCGAGATCTTCATGCAGAAAGGTGAAGATCTGAAAAGGATTCTTGAAAAGCCCGATGCAATCCGGGATTATCAGGAAAATCTGACCGGTGCAAGAGATGCCGTCCTGCCTGACCTTAAAAGGAAAGTCATCGGCATCGGACTTGAAATACAGGCATTGATGTCTGACGCCGGACACGGAATTGATGATTTTCAGGCTTACATGCAGACGCCTGTCAGAGCAATGATAAGCGGAGACATTCTGGATAGTGACCTTTCAAAGACAATGGTCGCAGGCTGCAGTGACCCGGAAAAATTCTTCACCAAAGCAAAGCTTAAGACTGACCCGTCACTTCTGGCACTGGCTGAGCGTGAGTTCTGCCACCGGCTGGATAGGGTCCGGGAAATTCATGAGGAGTATTCCTTCTATGCCCACTCCTACTCTGCGGCCCTGCAGTATCTGTATGAACTGAGCCTGCTTCTGTCAGTCCGCAGCCGCATTGACGCCCAAAGCCGTGAGCAGGGACGTTTCGTACTTGCTGACACGCCGAAGATGCTGGGTGACCTGAGACAGGGCGACACGTCTTTCGTATTTGAAAAGACCGGCAGTTTCACAGACCATGTCATGATCGATGAGTTCCAGGACACGTCCGTACTGCAGTGGCGCAACCTGTACCTTCTGCTGCTGGAATGTCTGTCACGCGGCAGGGAATGCCTTGTCGTGGGTGACGTCAAGCAGTCCATCTACCGCTGGCGCAACAGTGACTGGAACATTCTCAATACCGGCATTGAGGAAAAACTGGGCCAGTACTGCAGGATTGAGACCATGAGTGACAACTACCGCAGCCACAATGCCGTCATAGACTTCAACAACCGTCTCTTTCCTCAGGCCGGAAAAGCCGTTCAGGAATATGTCAGCACCCTTACCGGCAGCACTTTCCCGGCACTGGACAAGGCATACGCCGATGTCTGTCAGAACTGCATGAAAGACAGCGCTCAGGGATACGTTTCGGTCAGCATAATCAGCACGAAGCTGAAAGGACAGGAACTGGATGACGACATCTGCCGGCGCATATCAGATTCCATAGACAGTCTCACCACTGCCGGCGTCCTTCAGTCCGATATTGCCATACTGTGCCGCAAGACCGATGAAATCAGCAGGATAGCATCATGGTTCGCCGCCAACCGCAGTGACTGCCACATGATTTCAAGTGAGGCCTTCCGTCTGGACTCATCGGTCTCAGTTAGAATACTCATAGGGGCCTTGCGTTGGATTGCTGACCGCAATGACCGCGTATCACTGGCTACAATGCTGTGGGAATGGAAAACGGCCGTCATGCAGTCAGAACTTGTCATCCAGGACATTGAATCCGATGCAATGGAGCAGTATCTGCCTGACACGCTGGCAGGCCATTGGGAAATGCTCAGGCAGATGCCCTTATACGAACTGGTTGAAAAACTGTATGTTGACCTTGATCTCGGAAAGGTCAAAGGACAGGACGGATACATATTCACCTTCTTTGACACAGTCAGCGACTGGCTCAAGCACAACCCGGGTGACATACAGGTCTTCCTGACCGACTGGGATGACAAACTTCACAAGAATGCCATACCTTCAACTGACAGTGACGGCATAAGGCTTCTGACAATACATAAGTCCAAGGGGCTTGAATTCCACACCGTCATTGTCCCATTCTGCGACTGGGCTGTCACCAAGTCAGGCGACAAGCTTTGGGTAAAGCCGGAAATTGCCCCGTTCAACAGAATGCCCCTGCTGCCCATAGGATTCAATGAAAAGCTCCATACATCGGTCTTCAACAAGGAATATGCCGGTGAGGTCGGACAGCAGGCCGTTGACAACCTCAATCTGCTGTACGTGGCGTTCACAAGGGCTGAAAGCAATCTCATAGCGTTCGCCAACCGCCACAGCACAAAAGGAAATTCCACATGCAATATCCTTGAGAACAGCCTGACAGCAGCCTTTGAATGTGAGTCCGATGACGACGGCATATCCTACCGTGCAGGTACAATCTGCCCGCATAGAGAGAAAAAGAGCAAGACCAGTGACAACCCGTTTGACTGTGACATTGAAACTGAGGACATAGCCATGAGCTCACTTCCGCCCAATGCCCAGTTCCGCCAGTCTGGCGAATCGGTGCGTTTCACCAGGTCGGCCGGTGACCCGGAAGACCGTCAGGAAGACTACATCAAACGCGGAAGCCTGCTCCACAGCCTGTTCTCCACAATAAGGACAGTGTCCGATGTTGACACGCAGGTGGACAGTCTTTTCGGCCAGGGGATCATTGACAGCAGGGCCCGGGCGGACAGACTGAAGGCCGACATCCGTGACCACATTGAAAAGTCCGGGGTCAGAGACTGGTTTGACGGCAAATACCGCCTTTTCAACGAAACATCCATACTGTTCCGTGACAACGGTGTCATGCAGACCCGCCGCCCTGACCGTGTCATGATAATGCCGGACGGCCGTGCCGTGGTAGTTGACTTCAAGTTCGGCACTGAACGTGAAGAATACCACCATCAGGTTCAGGAATACATGGACCTGCTGCGCAGAATGGGCTTTAAGAATGTTGAAGGCCATATATGGTACGTATATGAAAACAAACTGACACACATCTGACGCTATGGAGACATTTCTCAAACTTACAGCCAAAGACCTGTACACCAAGTTCTGCGACCCCCAGAAGGGTATGTCAGGCATAACCGTCGTTTTCCCCAACCGCCGTGCACGTCTGTTCTTTGATGAAGAGCTGTCGCACTGCTGTGACCGTCCCGTCTGGTCACCGGAATACACCACAATCCAAGACCTGTTCCAGTCCCAGTCCGACCTGCGCATTGCAGACCGTGTGGAGCTGGTGACCATTCTCTATGACGTATATCGTGATGTCATGCAGTCCGATGAGACCCTTGACAGTTTCTGGTCCTGGGGCGAACTGATGATCAGTGACTTTGATGACGTGGACCGCAACATGGCCCCAGCCGGCCAGCTGTTCAGGGCCTTGAAGGACCAGAAGGAACTGTCTGACATGTCCTTCCTCAGTGACGAACAGGCCCAGGTCCTGCGCCGTTTCTTCGGTGAGATGGACAACAGGGCCAGCGAGCCCTCAAAACTGAAGAAGGAATATGACCGCATCTGGAAGGCTCTGGGTGAAATCTACGACCGCTACACATCAGTCCTTGCGGAAAAAGGCCTTGCTTACAGCGGCATGCTCCAGCGGCGCGTCATTGAAAGGCTTGACACGGACCGGTTTGCATCGGACAAGTATGCATTCATAGGATTCAACAGTCTGGATACGGCTGAAAAAAGCCTGTTCCGTGCCCTGCGTGATGCCGGAAAGGCCGTATTCTACTGGGACCATGACATTTACTATACCGGGCAGAGAAGCCTGCATGAGGCCGGCCGTTTCATGCGCCGGAATCTGATTGACTTTCCCGGAGAGCTTGACTCACTGCCCGTTTTTGACAACTTTGGCAAAGACAAGAGCCTGACCATAGTCGAAACGTCAACAGACAATGCCCAGGCCCGATACATTCCGCAGTGGCTTGAGTCACTTGGCACTAGAGCCGGACGTGAGACCGCCATAGTCCTGTGTGACGAGAATCTGCTGCAGCCCGTTCTGCACTGCATTCCGGCAGACAGGACCGATGGAGTAAACATTACAATGGGTTATCCCATGTCACAGACGCCTCTGTTCAGCCTGGTTGCAGCAATTCTGGAAATGCAGCGTACCGCCGCACGGAACGGTGGGCGGTTCACCCTGTCACTTGTCAGCCGTGTCCTTGCCAACCCGCTGGTCAGCAGCCTGTCCGGCAAGGCCGCCAGCACCCTTGAAGAACTGCGTGAAGCGCGCCGCATGTATCCTGATGTCTGTGATCTTCAGAAGGACGATGTCCTGGCCCGTCTGTTCTTCAAAGCCAAAGACAACAGCTCCCTGCTGCAGCACCTTCTGGACGTATTGAAGATGCTTGTCCCGGTCATAAGCTCAGAGCAGGACAACACCCTGTTCAAGCCTCTGATGCAGGAATCCCTTTACCGCACATACACACAGGTCAACAGACTGCGTTCCCTCATTGAAGAAGGCAGTCTCCAGATACAGACCGAAACGCTGTGCCGTCTGGTGCGCACAATGCTTACATCGGTTACAGTACCCTTCCACGGCGAACCCGCCATCGGCATGCAGATAATGGGTCTCATCGAAACCCGTAACCTGGACTTCAGGAACGTGCTGGTCCTGTCCGCAAGTGAAGGTTCCCTGCCATCGGCCGGCGGCAGCGCGTCATTCATACCGTACAATGTCCGCAAGGCCTTTGCCCTGACAGCCATGGAGGACAGGAGCGCAGTTGCATCGTACAATTTCTACCACCTGCTGCAGCGTGCTGAAAACGTGACCATGGTCTATAACGGCAATTCCGATGCTCCGGGCATTGGCAAGGGACTCATCTCCAGATACCTGCTGCAGCTGACCGTCAGCGGACGTCCCATAAGACGCATATCCCTGAAATCGGACCGTCAGGACAGTGAGATTAATCCGACAACAGTCCCCAAGACGCCTGCCGTCCTGCAGCAGCTGTGCACAAGATACGACTACAGCAACCCCAGGACGTACCTGTCCCCATCGGCCCTGAAGAAATTCATAAACTGTCCGCTCAGCTTCTATCTGGCGCAGATTGCCGGCCTGAAGAAGCCCGATGACAGCGAGACTGAAATTGACGTGGCCATGTTCGGCACCCTGCTCCATAAGAGTGCCGAACTGACCTACAACAGACTGTCAGAGAACGGCACCATAACATCGGACATGATAAACGCCCTTCTGTCCGATGAACCGGCGCTGGAAAGAATTGTCTCTGACGCCTTTGACGCCGAATTCTTCAGGCGCGACGGGGTTCTGCTGCAGGATTACAGCGGCACACAGTCCGTCAACCATGGCGTCATACTCAGATACTTAAGGCAGATTCTCACGCTTGACGCCGAATGCTACGCCCCGTTCGACTACATTGCAAGTGAGACATCGGACTATGAACATTTCATTGAAGTGCCTGATCCTCTGAATGAAGGCAGAACGCTCAAAATCCGCATGAAGGGCGTCATTGACCGCATGGACCGCAAAGGAGACATTTTCCGCATTGTCGATTACAAGACCGGCAGCAAGAAGGAGTATCCAAAGAATCTGGATGACCTGTTTGATCCTGGAAAGGACCAGGGACACGCCCTGCAGATTTTCTACTACGCGGCCATGGTCTGCCACCAGCCTCAGTTCAAAGACAAAAAAGTTGCCCCGACCCTGCTCTACACACGCAGCACCTCCAAGCCCAGTCAGGACGACCTGTACTACAAGCTTGGTGACCACCCTGTTCTGGATTTTGCCCAGTTCGCTCCGCAGTTTGAGGAAAAGCTGGCCGGCGCTGTAAGGAACATTTTCGATCCGTCACAGCCGTTTGCCAGGACTGAAGACGAAAAGGCATGCACCTGGTGTGATTTCTACAGGCTCTGTCACCCCGGCCAGGACCCGGACAACAACTTCTGACATGACCACGCAGGAATACATAGAAGCCCACAAGTCCGATGACGTACGCCGTCTGGCCCTGTCAGCCCACCCTGACGGCGTTGACATGCAGTACGCGCTGACACAGATATCGGGCTGGCAGGCTGCACGCACCAAGGTCCCTCTCTGGGCCGCCACAGAAGGAATAATCTACCCCAGGCACCTGTCACTTGAACAGTGCACAAGCCAGTACGTGGCCCAGTTCAAGGCCACATTCATAAAGGATTTGCTTGGTGAAGGTTTCGCCATGGCAGACCTGACAGGCGGCATGGGTGTGGACTGCTTCTTCATATCACAGTATGCCGACAAAGCGTATTACTATGACATTCAGCCTGATCTGTGTGAACTTGCCCGTCACAACTTTGCCGTGCTTGGCCGCGACATCCGGGTCTGTACAACAGGGACAGTCCCCGTTGCGCAGGGACTGTCCCTGTTGTACATCGATCCGGCACGCCGCGACGGTGCCGGCCGCAAGCTGGTGTCAATCCGTGACTGCCAGCCCGATGTTGTGGAAATGCAGGAAGACCTGAAACGGCAGGCCCGTTACGTCATGGTCAAACTGTCCCCCATGCTGGACATGACCCGCGCACTGACAGAGATTGGCAACGTACGCCAGGTCCTGATCATCTCACTGGACGGAGAATGCAAGGAAATGACCCTGCTCATAGACCGCGAATTCAGCGCTGAACCGCTCATTTCAGCCGTTGACATAGCCCGTGACGGCACACCCGGCCCCATGATTTCCGCCACACGTTCCCTGGAAATGTCTTTGGACATGCCAATTGCATCGGATTTGTCAGGGGGATACATTTTCGAACCGCACGCCGCACTCATGAAAAGCGGACTCATGCGCACCCTTGCCGCGCGCACCGGCACATCACTGCTCAAGTCCGATACGCACCTTTTCCATTCTGCCGTTCCCGTTGATTTTCCAGGCCGATGCTTCCGTCTTGCCGGAGTCATACCCTTTGACAGACGCGGCATGGCCCCGCTCATGAAGTGCCAGGCCAACGTTTCGGTACGCAACTTTCCGCTGACAGCTGCCCAGCTGCAGCAGAAACTGAAAATCCGTGATGGCGGTGACCGATACCTGACCGGATGCACCCTGAATGACGGCAGCCGGGTCCTGCTTGACCTTTACCGCTGAAGTTCGGCGGCAAGAAAACGGGCGGTATGGCCCAAGCCCGATGCTGCCACCTGTTCGGGCGTGCCCTGGACGACAATCTGTCCGCCGCCGCGACCGCCTTCCGGTCCGATGTCGATTATCCAGTCAGCCTGCTTTATGACATCCAGGTTGTGTTCAATGACAATGACCGTATTGCCCTTATCGACAAGACGGTTCAGAACGTTCATAAGGACGCGTATGTCTTCAAAATGCAGTCCTGTGGTAGGCTCGTCAAGAATGTACAGGGTGTTGCCGGTGTCCCTCTTGGCCAGTTCAGTAGCCAGTTTCACGCGCTGGCTCTCGCCGCCCGATATGGTCGTTGACGGCTGTCCCAGTTTCAGATAGCCCAGACCCACATCCTGCAGGACCTTTATCCTGGACAGTATGGAAGGTACGTTTTCAAAGAATTCGACAGCCATGTTTATGGTCATGTCCAGAATGTCGGCAATGGACTTGCCCTTGTATCGGACTTCCAGTGTCTCACGGTTGTAACGCTTGCCGCGGCATACCTCACATGGCACCATGACGTCCGGGAGGAAATTCATCTCAATGGTCTTGTAGCCGTTGCCGCCACAGGCCTCGCACCGGCCGCCGGACACGTTGAATGAGAAGCGTCCGGCCTTGTAGGCGCGAATTTTGGATTCCGGAAGTTCAACAAACAGCTGGCGTATGTCACTGAACACGCCCGTGTATGTGGCGGGGTTGGAACGTGGCGAACGGCCCAGCGGCGACTGGTCCACATCGACCACCTTGTCTATAAATTCCACGCCCTCAATGGACGCATATTCCAACGGTTCCTTGAGCGAACGGTAAAAACGCTTGGAGAGAATGGGCTGCAGGGTCTCATTGACCAGGCTGGACTTGCCGCTGCCTGACACTCCGGTCACGCAGATAAGTTTTCCAAGCGGAAAATCCGCATCAATGCCCTTCAGGTTGTTACCGCAGCAGCCGCGCAGCACAATGCTGTGACCGCTGCCGGCACGACGCTCCAGACTGTCAGCGGTATCCAGCTTTCCATTCAGATATCCGGCCGTCAGCGTATCGGTCCCAAGCAGCTGCTGGGGCGTGCCCTGGAACACAACCTCACCCCCCTTGCGCCCTGCGCGCGGTCCAAGATCGATTATCCAGTCGGCCGCCAGCATCATGTCACGGTCATGCTCGACAACAAGCACCGTATTGCCGGCGTCACGCAGAGTCTTGAGCGAATCAATGAGACGCACGTTGTCTCTCTGATGAAGTCCGATGCTGGGTTCGTCCAGTATGTACAGCACATTCACCAGTTTTGAGCCAATCTGGGTTGCCAGGCGTATTCTCTGTTCCTCACCGCCGGACAGAGATTCCGCCGGACGGTTAAGCGACAGGTAGTCAAGCCCCACGTCAAGCATGAACTTGAGACGGGTGCGTATCTCCTTCAGTATTTCCTGTGCTATGCTGCGCTGCTTGTCGCTAAGGCGCGGCTCCACACTGCCCGCCCATTCATGCAGGTCCGATATGTCCATTGACGCCAGTTCGCAGATGTTCCTGCCGTCAATGCGGAAATTCAGCGCCTCACGGTTCAGACGTGCTCCGCCGCACTCCGGACACACCCTGGTTACGGCAAACTGGTCAACCCATTTCTGTTCTGCAGCGCTCAGGTCTGTCTGCTGCTGCAGCGAACGGACGTATTTGACCACGCCTTCATATTCCATGAACACGGCATCGGCCTCACTGTTTATTCCGGTAATCTGGACCTTTATGCGTTCGTCACTGCCGTTCAGCAGTTCGTCAATCACGTCATCGGTCAGTTCGTTTACCGGTGTGTCAAGAGTAAAGTCATATTTGTTAAGCAGAGCCGTTATCTGCCTGAAAATGAGCGTATTCTTATATGGTCCCAGCGGAGCTATGGCACCCTGGCGCACGGAAAGCGTGCGGTCCGGCAGCACCTTGTCCTCATCGACCATGGTCACATATCCAAGTCCCTTGCACTTGGGACAGAAGCCCTGTGGAGAGTTGAATGAGAAATTGTGCGGAGCCGGCTCCTTGTACGAAAGTCCCGTCACAGGGCACATGAGCCGCTTGCTGTAATGGCGCAGCACTCCGGGCTCGGGACGTCCGGGAATGGTCTCCTCAGGCATGGACAGGATCATCATCAGCCCGTCGCCCTGCTTCATGGCCAGAGCAACGCTGTCAGTCAGACGGCGCCGGTACTTTTCGTTCACCACAAGTTTTTCAATGACCACCTCTATGTCATGGTTGCGGTAACGGTCAAGCTTCTTCCCCACCTTGACCTCACGTATCTCACCGTCAACCCGCACATTCAGATAACCCTTGCGGCGTATGCTCTCAAACAGTTCCTTGTAGTGGCCCTTGCGGTTCCTGACCAGCGGAGCAAGGACATAAATCTTCTGTCCCGCATAGTCATTCATTATAAGTTCTATGATCTGTTCCTCTGTGAACTTGACCATCTTCTCGCCCGACAGATACGAATAGGCTTCGCCTGCACGCGCAAAAAGCAGTCTGAGATAGTCATACACCTCTGTCACCGTCCCGACAGTCGAACGCGGATTGCGGTTGGTGGTCTTCTGTTCAATTGAAATGACCGGACTAAGGCCTGTAATGCGGTCAACGTCCGGACGCTGAAGGTTACCAAGGAAATTGCGTGCGTATGCCGAGAATGTCTCAATGTAACGGCGCTGACCCTCAGCGTAGATGGTGTCAAAGGCCAGTGACGACTTGCCGCTTCCGCTCAGGCCAGTCACCACGGTCAGTGACTTGTGCGGAATCTCAACGTCAATGTTCTTCAGATTGTTCGACCGTGCACCGGTCACCTGAATCTTACCCTTATCCATGAGACAATCCCTACTGTCCGAGTCCCGTCAGGACGTTGAT
Source organism: Candidatus Colenecus caballi (assembly GCA_018065615.1). GTDB lineage: Bacteria > Bacteroidota > Bacteroidia > Bacteroidales > Bacteroidaceae > Colenecus > Colenecus caballi. The sequence continues at coordinate 23,726 of JAGHSY010000070.1, forward strand.
ATCGGACTTTTCTTCAAATATTCTTCCGCCAGCACCTTCTGCCTGGACATTGATGAAATACACTCCGTCATCGACCACCCTGCCGCCAAATGTACCGTCCCAGACTTCAAACAGGAAACCGCCGTCACCGTCAGGTTCCACGTCCGATGGAAGTATGTCCTCAAGCCGTCCGGACAAGGTCTTCAATGTCTGTCCCCAACGGTTGAATATGGCAATTTTCAGCGAGACAACTGAACGGACGTAAATCTTGTAAACGTCATTGAAACCGTCCCCGTTCGGAGAAAAGGCATTGTAAAGACTTATTTCAGCATCTCTGATCACAAATGACATTGGAGCAATCTCAATGCCGGAAGATGTCTCAACGGCACTTTTCTCCCTGTAGGACCATGCATATTGGACTGTATATGAACCGTTGTCAGTGAACTCATAGTCAGTATTGTTCTCCTGCCTTTTCAGACAGTCTTCACTGACATCATCATGAATGCGTGTAACCATCCATTCCGGGAAGAGTATGTATTCATTACCGTCATCGGCCTGCAATGAGGAACGGAAATGTGCCTTCAGGGGGGCTGTAAAATCGGACGGAGCGTTATCACCCGGCATGAGACGGGTCGTGTCACCGTTAACCGTCACCAGGACAAGTTCAACCTTGACCTGCGGTTCTCCTGCCATACAGAACAGGTTTCCGGACAGAGCCAGAAAAACAGTCAGAATGACACGAAACGAACTTTTGCTATTCATACGGACTGCAAAATTACTGAAATTTTGTACTTTTGCCATTCGTAGATATATATATAATGATGAGACAAGTCAAAAATATCATATCAGCCGTCCTGCTGTCACTGCTCATTGCCGTACCGGCTGCAGCGCAGGACTCACGTTTCTTTATGCATACCGTAACCAAAGGCCAGGGGCTCTACTCCATTGCCAGAATGTACGGTGTAAGTGAAGAGGATATCATCAAATACAATCCCGGCAGTGAGACTGTAATAAAAGTCGGTCAGGAACTGCGCATCCCCCATAAGGTGGAGAAGGCCGAAAGCGGCAGGTTCCACACCATTGCCAAGGGTGAGACCCTGTACCGCCTGTCTGTAGATTACCGTGTATCCGTAAAGGAGATTTGCGATGCCAACCCCGGACTTTCCGCCCAGAACTTCAAAGTCGGTCAGGTAATCACAATACCCGCAGTTTCTGACAGCGACCCGCTGGCATCGACCTTTGAAATGGCAGGTGAGTCATTGCAGGAAAGTACTGTCCAGGCACTTGAGACCCTTTCTTCAGACATGCCGGAATTCAAATGCACCCACGTTGTGGCAAAGCGTGAGACCATATTCAAGATTACAAGGCTGTACGGCATCACACAGGATGAATTCCTTGAAGCCAATCCGCAGTACCGCAATAACAAACTGCGTCAGGGTGCTGTAGTGAACATACCTTTCACGGCCCAGGAACTTGCAGAGCAGGACCGTCAGCGCAAGGAAGCAGCCGAACATGTCGAATCAATTCCTGACAGCATCCTGTTTGTCATGAATGAAGTGAAAGAACCGGAAACGCCAGGTACTGTAAAGGCCGCTCTTATCCTGCCATTCTCACTTGGAGATTCTGTCGCATCGGAAGAACGCAGCAAAATGATAGAATTCTATCGTGGCATGCTGCTTGCCATTGACAGGCTCAAGAACGAGAACATATCCATTGACCTGCGCGTTTTTGACTGCCGGGATGAAAGCAGATCCATTGATCACATTCTCAGTGACGACAGGCTCAAGGATGTTGACGTAGTATTCGGTCCCAAGAGCGCATCGCACATGAAACAGGCTGCGGCATGGTCAACGGCAAACCGCAAAAGACTTGTCCTGCCATTCAACAAGAAGGCCGATGAAGTGTTTGACAATCCGTATGTTTATCAGCTCAACGCAACTGATTCGTATCTTAATCAGGAAATCTGCGACAACTTCCTGAAGTGTTTCCCCAACCCGAACATCATCATTCTCAACGCGGGAGACTATTCGAAGAACGAATTCATAGACGGTCTGAAGCTTGTCATTGCAGACCAGAACATTCCATGCACGACCATTGACGTCGATACAGCCGCCAACACTGTCTTCAATGTTCTTGACACTGTCAGGCAGAACATCTTCATAATAAATTCCACCAGGAGTGAGCCGTTGAACACTATGCTGCCCGTTCTGCAGATTGTCAGCCGCAGCAAAAGCGCCGGCATAGAAACCCATCTTTTCGGTTACCCCGAATATCAGATTTACGCATCGGACCATCTGGCGGAAATGTATGAAGTTGACACCTATTTCTACAGCTGGTTCTACACCAACAACATGCTGCAGGAAGCAATTGATTTCGGAACGGCATTCAGGCGCGCATTCAGCCGTCAGATGATTTTGAGCTATCCCGGATATGCGGCTTACGGATATGACACCGGCTATTATTTCCTGAAAGGACTTGCCACATTCGGAAATGATTTTGAAAGCCACCTTGATGAACTGAAGACAGATCCGGTCCAGATGGGTTTCAAATTCGAGCGTGTCAACAATTGGGGAGGTTTCATCAACCGCAAGGTATTCTTTGTACACTTCTCCAACAACTACAAGGTCGAAAAGATTGATTTTGACAAATGAAAAAGTCTATCTTCCTGATTCTGGCGCTGCTGTCAGCCGTTACATCATCTGCACAGGTCGGTGACGCGCGCAACATGACGTCAATAGGTGTCAATGGCGGTATGGGAACCAGCAGTGTGTCATTCATTCCGTCCATCAAGCAGACTCTGCATCTTGGACCGACATTCGGCGTCACATTCAGACATACCTCTGAAAAGTACTTCTTCCTGATCTGCGGTAACCAGATTGAATGCAACATTGCCAACCGCGGCTGGAAGGAACTCATCGAAGACGGTTCCGGCAACGAATACAACCGCGTCACAACTTACATTGAAATACCGATGTTCGCCCATCTTGGATTCGGGCGTGAAATCCGCGGCTTTCAGGGATATATAAACATCGGACCTCAGGTGTCATACCTTCTTAAAGAGAAGGAAAACTATGGCGGTCGCGAACCGTGGGACACTTCAAACCGTCCCAATAATGTCACAGGCCAGTACGGCACTGCCACTGCCCATAAATTTGACTATGGAATCACAGCCGGCGCGGGTCTGGAACTGCGCACAGGTATAGGAATCTTCGGAATTGAAGGCCGATATTATTTCGGTCTGGGCAATATCTACGGTATTACCAAAAAAGACTATTTCGGACGTTGTGCGAACAGCACCATATCAGTCCGGGCCAGTTACATGATCATGCTGTAATCAGTCGCGCAGTCGGAAGCCGTTGGCTCGTGCTATGATTTCGGCTTCAGCCTTAGCCACACCATGTATTGACATGTACTCAAGCACCAGACAAACCAGCGGGAATGCGCCTGCAATGCAGGGTGAGAAAGATGTTTCACCTTTGACAAGCAGCACATAAGCCACCAGAATGATGTAATAGCCAACCATCAGAAGCATCAGAAAGACAAGCAGCCGCTTCTGAAGGACAAAGTTTCTGAAACCGGAAAGCAGCAGTTCGAACACGGCAACGCAAAGTCCGGCTATCAGGATTACAGCCAGTCCCCACATGGCACCGCTGCTGTCACCTTCAATGAAATTCAGGCGGAAATTGGTCAGTTCGGCCGATGCGCCTGTAGAGTCAACCAGCTGACCTATGGGAAGCAGCAGGCTGGCAAACATCAGAATACAGATGAGTGCCAGCCAGATCTGATGCAGGTAGAATTCTATCTTCATCAGGGAAATCAGAAATTCTCCTTCTCCTTGGCAGGATTGCGGAAATAGATCTTACCCTCTTCGAATTCCTGAGCGGCAATGAGAGTCGGTTTCGGAAGACGCTCGTAATAGCGTGAAATCTCAATCTGCTCCCTGTTCTCGAACATTTCCTCAAGATTGTCAGTAGAGGTGCTGAACTCTTCAAGCTTAGCCTTGAGTTCGTCCTTCATTTCAACTGAAATCTGATTGGCGCGCTTGCCCATAATGGCAACGCTTTCATAGATGTTGTCAGTGTCCTTCACAAAATTGACCAGATCACGGGTAACGGTGTTGGTCGGAGCATTTGTTTTCTTGAAATCCATGTTAATCCTCTATAATTTGATTTTTGTTTCCTAAATTCTTGGTTGAAACACGCAGGATCCTTTCCGCCTCTTTCATGTACTTGCTTTCCGGAAATTCATTCCTGAAAGCATAATACTCATCAATGGCGTCACGGTAGCGGTCATCCCTTTTCTCAATCACACTTTCCTGTGCCATCTGGAATTTGGCCTTGAGAATCAGCATTGACAGATCCTCACGGTATTTTGTGTAAGGATAGTCTCTCAATGCATTCTGTGACACAATTATGCAGGAACGGTAATTGTTGCCAAGATAGTTTCCCATGTTGTAATACAGTTCTGCAGAACCCTTTTCCTTCTCCACAAGTCTGTCGTACATGGTGTATATCATCTGTTCAGCCTCGGCACGGTGGCTGCTGGCCGGATATGTCTCTACAAAACGCTGCAGCTGGCGGATGGCATGATTTGTGCTGGTAGCATCAAGCCGAGGATCCGGAGTATCCTTGAAAAGACTCTTTCCAGAACGGAAAAGACATTCTTCAGAATATACGCTGTTGGGATAGGATGTGTAACATGCCAGATAATACTGCGAAGCTGACAGATAATCGTCCAGATTGTAATAGCATGAAGCCAGCAGGAACATGGACTCTTCCGCCTGTGCCGTACCGCGCTGGTAAGCTACACATTCCTCAAGGACGGAACTGCAGGTAGTATATCGGCCTTCCATATACTGTGCCTTGGCAAGGCTGTATTTGGTGTTGAAGTCCGATGCCTTCTGGATCTTGTTGTAACCGGAACAACCGGAAAACACCACCAGAAACAGTGTCAGGACCGATATTTGCAACGCAGTCTTCCTCATATACAATTTTTGTAGCCCGCAAAATTACTCATTTTGAGCGAACAGTGCAACTTACAATCAGTTATTATTTATTAATTGCGTATGCGTAATACATCCCCATTGTCACGGACAACATTTTCCATCCACTTTTCAGAGTATGGTTCCTGAATGGGGAATTCCGGAACCGACGGGTCAAATCCATTGTCCTTGAATGAGCCGTCCGGGTTCTGGACTTTAACATTTCCGTCAATATATTTTACCAACAGATACTTGTCCAGATCCTGCCATTTCGAGAAGAGTGCAGCAGCATTCTCCTTACTGAAGGCATCAAGTTCTGCAGCGTTTGAGAAATCCATGCGTGCCACCTCTGAAATCATGCGGTTCTCATATTCGTCTATCACGCTCCTGACCTCGGCCCCTATCCTGTCATAGCGCAGATATGCGAACTGGGCTATGCGGCTTACAATCCAGTACATGGCCGTTTCAGAATACTCAAGAAGAGAGCCGTTCCCCTCACGCAGGCATTCCGGTACTCCGGCCGCACAGCTGAAAAACGGCATGAGAGGAGAAGTGGCGGCATCATCGACCCCGAACCAGAATATGCCCACAGGCTGATCCTTGCGTGACTGTGCCACATACCACCAGCCAGTCTGCTGGGTGGCTATGGCACGTTCGTTGACATATTCCCAACCCTGATATTCAAACTCCATAGGACGCCAGCGGTATGGCAGATGACTTCCGCCCGCGCCTATATCGGTCGTCATATCCATAGGTGTCCCCTCAAAATGGTCGCGCATCATGTCGGCCAGATCCTTGGTCCCTATCTTGCGGTTTGGCTTTACATACAGCGGCATGTGCTTCTTCAGGTCATAGCCCATGGCATAGTCCAGATATTCATCCATGCCGTCCGCAAAACGGTTGAAGAATGACCACACACGGGCCTCACAACCGCGCGCTGCTCCAAAATCAAGAGGATTATAGACATCACAGAAGCTGAAATCCTCATCCTTTCCGCTGTAAATCCCCTGCTCGCGGGCGTGCTTTACAACGTCCTTGGAATACATGCAGTTATCAGGGTCATCAAAATCTATTGTGGTTATCCTGGACTGGTTGGCATGGCCTGAAATGTATCCGTCAGGTATTCTCTTTGCCACCCAGACGGCACCACGGTTCACATTGCGCCCCTTCTTGTCTAACTTGGGGTTCTTGCCCATGATTTCCATGACCCATATCTCTTCCGGATCACAAATGGTGAACGATTCGCCTTCCGATGCATACCCGTACTGCTGCATGAGCTCATCTATAAGTCCGATGGCCTGGCGGGCGGTCCTGCAACGCTGCAGCGCAATGTAAATCAGCGAACCGTAATCAAGTATGGCCGTGGTGTCAATGAACTCACGTCCTCCGTATGTTGTCTCGCCTATGACAAGCTGGTGTTCGTTCATGTTCCCTATCACGGAATACACGTGTGACGCCTGCGGAATTTGTCCTAATATTTTACCGGTATCCCAATCCTTGATCTCCATCATTGTCCCGGCAGGATAATCTGCTGCCGGAGTATAATGAAGGGCACCGAACAGCTGGTGTGAATCGGCCGCATAGGTGGCCATATTCGAATTGTTTGAAGAAGCTCCACGTGTAACAATCAGGTTGGTGCAGGCCATTGCTGGAACGGCCGCCATGCCGCATGCAAGCAGCGTAATGACAATTTTTCTCATATAGTTCAATCCTTATTATCCATTTTCCGTGCCACAATGCCGGCTGCAAGGGCACACAATTCGCCGCAGGGGCGTTTTTTATAATATTCCGGAGTACGGTCTGACGGCACAGGCGTGCCTTCAGGCTTGTCCAGGCCAAGCAGTTCACGACATATTATGCTTCCGCACTTTTCCTTGAATTCCAATGCAAAATCCTGCACCAGAGCGTAATTGGCTGTTTTTGCAGCCTTATCCGCCACATTGTCCGCAGGGCAGAGTGCACCTGCAACCATAATCATACCGGAAACGGTACCGCACACCTCACGCATACGTCCCATGCCGCCTCCGAATCCGCTGGCAAGTCTGGCAATATCGGACTCATCAAGTCCTATCACATCCTTGAATGTCATTACAACGGACTGGCAGCAGTTGTATCCGGCTGCAAAATAATCACGGGCCATCTGTTCCCTTTCTTCAACAGTCATTTTCCACAATTTGATTCAGACCTCAAATTTAGGAAAATATTGCATAACTTTGCGCCCCAATGGAGTTCAAACTGGTATCCCCCTTCCAGCCCACCGGTGACCAGCCGCAGGCAATCGAACAGCTTACGCAGGGCGTCCTGAACGGAGCCGGTGCGCAGGTGCTGCTTGGCGTTACCGGTTCGGGAAAGACTTTCACCATTGCCAACGTAATAAGGAACATCGGACGCCCCACCCTGGTGCTCAGCCACAACAAGACGCTGGCCGCCCAACTGTACAGCGAATTCAAGGCCTTCTTTCCTGACAACGCCGTGGAATATTACGTCTCCTACTACGACTACTATCAGCCGGAAGCATATCTGCCGTCAACAGACACATATATAGAAAAGGACCTGGCCATAAATGAGGAGATTGACAAGCTGCGCCTGTCGGCCACATCGGCCCTGCTTTCAGGACGCAATGACGTCATAGTGGTGTCATCGGTCTCATGCATCTACGGCATGGGCAATCCGGCAGACTTCTACAACAACGTGATTGAAGTCCGGAAAGGCGACCGTATAGACCGCAACGCACTGCTGCGCAAGCTTGTGGACAGTCTCTACACCCGCAACGACATTGAACTGGCACGCGGCTGTTTCCGCGTCAAGGGAGACAACGTTGACATAAACCTGGCCTACAACGACACCGCGGTCCGCATACAGTTCTGGGACGATGAGATTGATTCCATCGAGGAGTTCGATGTGCTCACCGGCGAACGTCTGGACACATACGATTTCTACCGCATATACCCGGCCAACCTGTTCATGACGACCAAGGAAAGCCAGGAACGTGCCATCCGCGCCATACAGGACGACCTGGTGGAGCGCGTGTCGTATTTTGAAAATATTGGCAAGCCGCTGGAGGCCAAAAGACTTAAGGAGCGTGTGGAGTATGACATGGAAATGATCCGCGAACTTGGGCACTGCAGCGGCATTGAGAACTATTCCCGCTACTTTGACGGCCGCGCAGCCGGCACCCGCCCCTACTGTCTGCTGGACTTCTTTCCAAAGGACTTCCTCATGGTCATTGACGAGAGCCACGTCAGCGTGCCGCAGCACCACGCCATGTACGGCGGCGACCGCGCCCGCAAGGTCAACCTTGTGGAATACGGATTCCGTCTGCCGGCCGCCATGGACAACCGTCCCCTGAAATTTGATGAATTCAAGCAGCTGACCGGCCAGACCATCTATGTGAGCGCCACCCCAGCCGACTATGAACTGGCTGAAAGTGAAGGCGTTGTCGTGGATCAGGTAATCCGCCCCACAGGCCTTCTGGACCCTGAAATAGAGATACGCCCCAGCAAGAACCAGATTGACGACCTGCTTGAAGAGATTGCCGTCCGCGCCGAAAAGGACGAACGCGTGCTGGTCACCACCCTTACCAAGCGCATGGCCGAAGAACTGACCGACTACCTTCTGAAGAATGGAGTCCGATGCAACTACATACACAGTGACGTTGACACCATGGAACGCATACAGATCATGGCGGACCTGCGTCAGGGCCTGTATGACGTGCTGGTCGGCGTCAACCTGCTGCGTGAAGGACTGGACCTTCCTGAAGTGTCACTGGTAGCCATCATTGACGCTGACAAGGAGGGATTCCTGCGCGACCACCGCTCTCTGACCCAGACCGCCGGCCGTGCAGCCCGAAACGTGAACGGAAAAGTCATAATGTATGCTGACAAAATAACGGAAAGCATGCAGGCTACCATCAGCGAGACGAACCGGCGCCGTGAAAAGCAGATGCGCTACAACAAAGAGAACGGCATAACGCCCCAGCAGATTCAGAAAGCCCTTACCCTTTCACCTCTTGTAAAAGAGCAGAGCGCACCTGAGTCCGGATACACGCAGAAGGAACTCACAAAATCAGTCGCAGACCCAATCATTGCCGGCATGAGCCGCCAGCAGCTTGAAAAGACAATAGCCCGCACCAGAAAGCTCATGAACGAAGCGGCCGCCCGCATGGATTTCATGGAGGCGGCCCAGTATCGTGACGAAATGTTCAAGCTGGAATCTATGCTCAACTGAACACCACCGTCTTGTTCTTGTAAACTAAAATCTTGTGGTCAATGTGCTTCTGCACGGCGTGTGACAGCACAATCTTCTCCAGATCCTTGCCCTTGTTGACAAGGTCTGACGGCATGTCCTTGTGTGAAATGCGGACCACGTCCTGACAGATTATCGGACCTGCATCAAGTTCGGCCGTAACGTAATGGCTGGTGGCTCCAATAATCTTCACGCCGCGGTCAAAAGCAGCCTGATAAGGTTTGGCGCCCACAAATGCCGGCAGGAAGGAATGGTGTATGTTGATTATCTTATTGGGATATGCGGCAATCATGCGGTCACCTATGATCTGCATGTAACGTGCCAGAACTATGAAATCAACGCCATTTTCCTTGAGCAGTTCCAGCATTGCGGTCTCCTGCTCCAGTTTGTTCTCCTTTGTAATGGGATATACATAATAAGGTATGCCGAACATGTCCGCCACATGTCTCATATCCTCATGGTTGCTGACAATGAGCGGAATCTCGACGTTCCATTCTCCTGCGCTCCAGCGTGCCAGCAGGTCAAACAGGCAATGTGACATCTTTGAAACGAAAATGGCCATGCGGGGCTTTGAATCGCTGAAATACAACTTGAAGTTCATGTCATATTTCTTTGCGTACAGAGTGCCGAAATAGTCCGATATCTTGTCCTTGGGAATAAGGAATTCGTCAATGTTCCATTCAATGCGCATATTGAATACGTTCTCCACATGGTCAACGAACTGAGCCAGATAGACTACGTTTCCGCGGTTTTCAGTAATGAAATTGGTTATGTCTGCAATGATTCCGGGTTTGTCGGGACAATGCAATAAAAGTGTGACTGTCATTGTTTCCTGTTTTTCTGGAGCGCGAAATTACACAAAAAGGACACAATAGGCAAAAAATTACTATCTTTACCAAATGGACAATTTCAAATATTTCAAAGATAAAGTCGCTATTGTAACCGGAGCCAGTTCCGGCATCGGACTCTCCACTGCCAGATCTCTGGCAAAATACGGCGCCAAGGTCGTCCTTGCCGCCCGCTCTGAAGAAAAGCTGGAACAGATTCGTTCAGAACTTTCAACCGTTTCCGATGTCATATCAGTGCGCACAGACGTATCTGTGGAATCGGACTGCAAGAACCTTATAGAACAGACCGTCAAGGCATTCGGCCGCATTGACATACTAATAAACAACGCCGGCATATCCATGCGCGCCATGTTCCGTGACCTGGACCTGAGTGTAATCCACAGACTCATGGACGTGAATTTCTGGGGTACGGTCTATTGCACCAAATATGCTCTTCCATATCTGCTTGAAGCCAAAGGTTCTGTTGTCGGCGTCATCAGCACCGCCGGCTACAAGGGACTTCCCGGCCGAACAGGCTATTCCGCATCGAAATTCGCGATCAACGGTTTCCTTGACACATTAAGGTCCGAACATCTGTATGACGGACTTCACGTCATGATTTTCGCTCCCGGCTTCACGTCATCGAACATACGCAGCACGGCACTGACCGCAGATGGCAGCCAGCAGGGCAGCACTCCACGTGAGGAGGAAAAGATGATGAGTTCAAAAAAGGTGGCGGAAATAATGCTCAAGCACATACGCCGCCGTTCCCGCCGTGCCACGCTGACACTTACCGGCAAGCTGCTGCTTTTCCTGGTGCGCGTCATGCCCACACTGACCGACCACATGGAATACTGGTACATGGCCCGGGAGCCGGACTCGCCATTCAGGAAACGTTCTGAAATAATGAAGGAACGGCGCGCTACCAGTCGTAACGGAAATTGATGGTCAGAAACTCCCTGAGCTGGCTGTAGCCAAGGTCCTCATTCTTTCTGCTGGGAGTACTGTCGTCATAACGCCAGTGCAGGAACAGCTGGAGGGAGAAATACTTGCTCAACCGGTAATCCAGCGTGTTCTCAAAGTTGGCCTCGACCCTTTCATAGCTGGTGTAGTAATACGCCTTTGAAGTCAGAGTGAAATCAGTAAGGAACTGCCACTTGAGATTGGCATCGACACGGGAACCTATTGATTTCATGAAATTGTGCCCGGCCTTGATACCGAAATTGGTTGCAATGCTGTCAACGCTCACATAACGGCAGTCGTATGACAACGGCGACAGCTGCACAGACAGAGTAACGTTCCTGTTCTTGAATTTCGGCTTGTAGTCCAGACCGATGGAAAGGTTGCCGTATGCCGGAGCAAAGAACTTCGATTTCAGTCTGGTGGTCACCTTCGTGTCAAATACAGGCATGAACTGTGTATATCCCTGAAACTGCGCCGTATAATTCCATTTGTCCCATGCCTTAAGTCCGAACTTTGAAGTCAGGCGCAACAGATCCTCATTTGTCCTGAGTTTCTTCTCCCCATCAATCTCAGTGGTATAATAGCCCAACTTCATTTCCAGCTTGTTGTCCCAACTGGTCTGATTTTTGGCATAATCGGCTTCAACGACCACCTGACTGAGAATTGCGCGGTTACTTTCGCCGCCCTTGTACCAGTTGTCCGAATAGTAGCTTTGGGTATATTTGCCCTGAAAATTACCGAACACCTTCCAATATCCGGGCTTGTAGCGGTCCAGTTCCTGACTGTGCTCATCACCTGGCGTCTGATTCCCCGAAATTCCGCTGTTCACATTTATTCCCCGGGCCATATCGGAAGTAATGGGGACAAAACCTTTTATACCCATCAGTTCCTGCTCCGTCATACGCACCAGTTCCGGATGTTCAAGATAAATCTTCATCAGCGCTTCATCTATCATTCTGGACACTTCCGCATCCTGAGTGTCTATCGGTTCCAGAGCCAGAAGGCTGTCCTTGACGCCGCTCTTTATCACAGTATCAGGTTCAATGCCTTCTGATACTGTGGAATTGTAAAGCACCAGCGGCATGAACAGCTTGAAATATAACGGGTTATCCGAAAAATCTTCAAATTCACCCACCTCAAATGAAAATTCCGATGACAATGAATCTGCAGGAGAAGGACTTTCCTGAGCCTTGGCAACAACCGGCAGAAGGACACATGCCAATATCCGAATCAGTTTCTTCATTTTCGTGAATTATGTAAGGTTTCGCAAAAATACTCATCATTACTGTATTAATACCGACAAATCCTCATCTATTTTTGTACCTTTGCGGTTCGTGAACAAATAACAACTATTTCAAAGTGGATAAAAGATCATATTTAGGTATTCTGCTCATAGGTGTGGCCATGGCATTTGTCGTACTTTGGTCAGGCAGGGCTGAAAAGAAGAACGCTCCGGCAAGACAGCAGTACGAACAGGCTCTTGATTCAGCAAGGGCAGCCCAGGATTCATTGAAGTATGAAGACGTGACAGTGACCGTCACCACAGCTGAACCGGACTCCCTGTCACCCCTCTTCCCCGCCCTGAACGGTGAAGAACAGCAATACACCCTTGACAACGGACTTGTAAAGATAGGTATCTCAAACAAGGGCGCAGTTCCTTGTTTCGCGCAGCTGAGCGGATACCTGGACCAGCAGGGCGGCAACATCATACTGTTTGACAGGAACGAAATAAGCCTGAACTTCAAGTTCGACGGCAAGAATCAGAACATACAGAGCAAGAACCTGTATTTTGAAACCATTCCGGCCGGAAACAGTTCTGTTGTAATGCGTCTGAACACGAACGGTTACGGCTACATGGACTTCAAATACACCCTGCAGCCCGACAGCTACATGCTCAATCTTGACATTAAGGCCTGCGGCATGGACAACTTCTTTTCATCGGACCTGAACGCTCTGGCTGTTGACTGGATTCAGAATCTGCGCCAGCAGGAAAAGGGCTTTGACTTTGAGCAGCGTTACACCACCCTTACCTACAAGCGTGCCGACAAGGCAAAAGGCAAGGTCATGAACGTGACAAAATCAACCAGGAAAGTCACTGTAGAGGAGCCAATTGACTGGATTGCATACAAGAACCAGTTCTTCTCATGCATCATGATCGCTTCCCAGACATACAGTGAAAACACCGCTCTGACCGGCATGGCTTATGAAAAGGGCAAGGGTTACATGAAAAAGTTCATGACCAAGACACACGCCCAGTTCGATCCGTCCGGCAGTGAGCCCACACAGTTCCAGTTCTACATCGGACCTAACGACTACAAGATTCTCAAGCAGAACAGCAAGCTGGCAAATGACGGTAAGAAGATTCGTTTGAACCGTGTAATTGACCTGGGCTGGCCCATTGTCCGTGAAGTGAACCGTTTCCTTATCATACCTCTGTTCAACCTGCTTTCAAAGTGGAATCTGAACATGGGTCTGGTAATCCTGCTCATGACTCTCATTGTCAAAGTACTGGTATTCCCGGCACAGTTCAAGTCATACATGTCAAGCGCCAAGATGCGCGCCCTCAAGCCGTATGTCGATGAAGTGAATGCCAAATACCCCAAGCAGGAAGATGCCATGAAGAAACAGCAGGAGACCATGGCCGTGTACAGCAAATACGGTGTCAGTCCCATGGGCGGCTGCCTGCCTTCACTCATACAGATGCCTGTCTGGATGGCATTCTTCTTCTTTGTACCAAATGCCATTGAACTGCGTCAGCAGAGTTTTCTCTGGGCAACCGACCTTACAGGTTTCGATGACATTCTGAGCTGGAACGCCAACATTCCTCTCATAGGCAACCACCTGAGCATATTCTGCGTATTGTTCTGCGTGACGAATATCATCAACACCATCTATTCAATGCAGCAGCAACAGCAGGCTCCCGGACAGGAGGACACCATGAAGGCCATGAAATGGATGATGTACCTCATGCCGATAATATTCTTCTTCTCATTCAACAACTATTCTTCAGGCCTGTGCTACTACTACTTCATTTCAGGTCTGGTAAGCATTGTCACAATGATTTACCTGCGCCGCTCGACAGATGAAAAGAAGATTCTGGCCAAACTTGAGGCCGATTATGAGGCAAGCCGCAATGATCCGACCAAACGCAAGCAGGGAGGCAGCAACATGATGGCCCGCCTTGAGGCCCTGCAGAAAGAACAGGAAAGACTGCAACAGCAGCAGAAAAACAGATAATGAAAAAAACCGGCCGTCGGGCCGGTTTTTTCATTTGCTGTTGTGTTCCAACCATACCGTCGGCGTGGTGTTGCAGAACATTTTGAAATACCGGTAAAACGTCTGGGTTGATCCGCAACCGCACTCTGCAGCTATGTTCTGAACAATGATTTCACCGGGAGACCTGCGCCCCATCAGGTCCAACGCATAGTCTATCCTGAACCTGTTCACATAGTCCGAAAAATTGCATCCCTTAAACTGCTTTATAGCCTGTGACACGTATGTTCTGTTGGTGCCCACAGCTTCGGAGAGCATGATAAGGGAAAGAGACGGATTCAGGAACAGTCTGTCACGGACCATCACGTCATCCATCTTCTCCATTAAAGCAAGCAGAACACCTTCTGAGGCCGATGTGGCATCGGACTGACCCGGAGCTGTAGCTTCTATCATCCGGCTCAATGATTCTGCAGTATAGTCAACCTTATCGGAATAAACCACTATCCTGACTACAATGACGACCTCCAGAAAATTGAGGAGAGCAACAAGCAGCAGGCTGTTCCCCCACTCATGAGTAGGAAGCATGGACAGGCTCATTGCCATTATGATGATTACAATTGACATGGAGTGAATACCACGAATGCGGATTACATCCGTACTGTCTATTGTTGAATAATAGTCACCTAAAAGATTTACATAACTTTTCAGCCTGAATACGCCATACACAATCACAAGAACGACCTGCAGGCACAAAATGACGCGGAACAACTGATAACCGGCCAAAATAAGCATCTCATAGGATTGGGTTGAAACGTCACCGGCCTTTCCCTGTGTGATATAGCCAATATAAGCATGCCTTTCAACATCTGATGCCATCAGATACGAATAGACCAGTAAAAGGACAAGAATGACAGATGGAGCAAAAGCCAGAATTTCTTTGACTTCAGATCTTCTGATTTCAGTCAGTCTGTTCAAGAAAAGGAAATAGACCGGAGCACAGAAAGGGGCTATCACACCGTAAGCCAGATCAAATCCCCATAACTGTCTTTCAATAACTGCCGGATTGTAATACTGTGCATAGCAGAAAATGGAAACTGACAGAATCAGAAGGACATTGGCCATTGTATCCGTCACATGTGATTTCTTCTTCCTGGCAAGCAGATAAATTGCACCGCCAAGAGTCGCCAGTGCCGGAAGACAGAAAAGGACACAGTACAACATGCTGTTATTCAGATTCTGTCTTCAGCCATTTGTCAAGCCAGTTGAAGTATGTGCGCTGCCAGAGAATGCCGTTCTGCGGTTTCAGTACCCAATGGTTCTCATCAGGGAAAAGCAGAAGTTCTGCCGGAACGCCGCGAAGTCTGGCTGCCTGGAAGGCCGATACAGCCTGAGAATACAGGATTCTGTAGTCCTTCTCGCCATGAATGCACAGAATAGGCGTATCCCACTTGTCAATGAACAGATGCGGTGATGAGGCGTATGTCTTTCTGGCAATGTCATTGTCATCCCAGTACGGACCGCCCAGATCCCACTGCGGGAACCACATCTCTTCAGTCTCGACAAACTGCTGCTGACAGTTGAATATGCCGTCATGAGCAATGAATGCCTTGAAACGGCCGTCATGATGACCGGCAAGCCAATAGACGGAATAGCCACCAAAGCTTGCGCCTACACAGCCCAGACGGTCGCTGTCAACGTACGGTTCAGTGCTTACGTCATCAATGGCAGCCAGAAGGTCTTCCATGCACTGTCCGGCATAGTCACCGCTAATCTGTTCAAGCCATTTCTGTCCGAAACCGGGCAGTCCGCGACGGTTAGGTGCAACAACAATATAGCCCTGTGCAGCCATAATTCTGAAATTCCATCGGTAGCTCCAGAACTGTGAGACCATGCTCTGGGGTCCGCCTTCACAGAACAGAAGCGTAGGATATTTCTTTGAAGGGTCAAAATCGGGCGGGAACACCACCCAGGTAAGCATATCCTTTCCGTCTGTTGTCTTCACGGAACGGGCCTCGACCTTGATGTTGTCCAGTTGTGAGAATATGTGGTCATTCTCATGAGAAAGCTTTCCGGCCAACCCACGCTTGGTATCTACTGCATAAATCTCAGTTGCGTTTCTCATTGACTGTCTGGTTACAATGAGCTTGGCATCATTGCCCCAAGCCAGAGAATTGTAATCACATGCATCATTGTTCACAGTTATCACATTTCCATCCAGATCAACCATGAAAAGGGACATGCATCCCTGCCAGGAACCTATAAAGTAAAGGTAATTCCTGTCAGGTCTCCATATGAAATCGTCAACATTGCTGTCAAACGACTCTGACACAGACCACTTTCTGCCAGCCTTGAGATCCATGACATACAGTCTGTTACGGTCACTCTCATATCCGTCACGCTCCATGCTCTGCCATGCAATGTACTGTCCGTCACTGCTGAACTTAGGATTCGTGTCATAACCCATATTGCGGTCTTCCTGTCCGTCAATCTTGCAGATGTTGCGTGTCCCGCCTGTTTCAACATCATAAAGGTATATGTCCGAATCAGTGCTCTTTGCATATTCAAGACCGGACTTCTTACGGCAGGTGTATGCAACCGTTCTGCTGTCCGGGCTCCATGAGAACTGCTCAATACCGCCAAACGGAAGCATCGGACTCTCATAAGGTTCGCCATCAAGCAGATCTGTGACTTTTGCTGAGACTGACTTGCCGTCAAAAGCAGCCATATACGGGTGTGGCAGTTCTGTCACCCAGCTGTCCCAATGTCTGAACATAAGGTCGTCTGCCACCATACCGCTGGCTTCCGGCAGATCATCATACTGATGTTCCCTGACCAGCGGATTGGGAACGCCCATGACCATTATCACCTTTGAATTGTCCGGGGAGAACAGGAAACCCTGCACGTCACGGTCTGTAGAGGAGAGCTGGCTGCGGTGTCTGCCTGAAGCATTCATGCGCCATATCTGCTGGCTGCCGCTGCGACTGCTCAGGAACGCAATATTGTCATTGTCAATCCATGCGGGACTGTGTTCTGAATAATGTGAGCCTGTCAGAAGTCTGACGTTCTCACCGTTCTCATCCATAACATAGATTACAGTGTGGCTTGCATTTTCCTTAACGCTGTAGTAGGTGACCTGATAGGCAATTTTCTTTCTGTCCGGTGACACGGCAACATTGCCTATGCGTCCCATCGACCACAGGATCTCAGGTGTAAGCCTGCCGTCAGTTATTGTGACATTACTGCGTCCGATATTGGATTTGCTGTCATTCTTCTTGATTTCCATCACTCCCAAAGCTGCTGCAACTGCAAAAAGCACCACAATCAGAGCGGCGCGCAATCTGTTGTTCATTTTGTTTGAAGTTATTTTCGCTAAGATATCATATTTCCTCAAGATCTTTTCTCCCGTCTGATGACTTTTTTCCTGCGTACTGACCAGCCGAAGAAACCGCGCGGGTTGGAACAGTCAAAATACTGGCCGTGCGTATATGCCAGCAGATCCATTGCCGCCATGTCCAGTTTTCCCGTTTCGTCAATGTACGTCTCATCGACAAGCACGTTCACGACCTCGGCCAGGAACATGTCATGGGAGCCCAACGGTCTGATGTCCACCACCCTGCATTCAATTGACACCGGAGACTCTTCAACAGTCGGTGCCTGGACCTTTTCGGCCTTACCGGGAGTTATACCCGCCATCTTGAACTTGTCACAGTCCCGGCCTGAACGCACACCGCAGAAATCTGTTGCACGGGCCAGCCGGGCGGTCGTCAGATTGATGACGAAACAGCCGTTCCGTTTTATTATGTCATAAGAATAACGTTCCGGACGGACTGAGATATAACACATTGGCGGATTGCTGCATACTGTGCCTGTCCATGAGACTGTCAGCACATTATATTCGTCCGGAGTGGCGCCACAGCTGACCAGCACAGCCGGCAGCGGGTATATCATCGTTCCAGGTTTGAAGCTTTTCTTCATTGTTCCGGTGAAGTGAGTTTGCGGAATACAGGCGGTGTTGAAAGAGAGAAACGCATCATTTCACCCGATACCGGATGAATGAATGAAAGCCGGTAATTGTGCAGCATCAGACGACGTGCAGGATTGGTCTCTGCTCCATATTTTATATCTCCGGCTATAGGGCAGCCCATCTCTGACATGTGCACTCTTATCTGATTCTTCTTGCCGGTGAAGATCTCCACATCGACAAGGGCGTAGCGTCCGCGGGACTGGAGCACGCGGTAATGTGTCACAGCCATACGTCCGTTGACATCATCATTGGTGGAATGGACACGCATGTGTTCATCCTCAACCAGAAGACTCTGAACGGTATCTTCAGCATGAGTCGGAACATTCTCAGTTACACAGATGTACTTGCGTTCCTTTACATAGAAATCCCAGTTGGCACGCATTTCCTGCATGAGCTGTTCATCTTTTGCAAAAACAAGAATACCCGATGTGTACTGGTCCAGCCTGTGACAGACAAACAGCCTGGCATCAGGGTTGTCATGCCGCACATAGTCCTGTACAATATGGAATGCGTTCTTTTCACGCGCAGTCTCATTTGCCACAGACAGCAGGCCCGATGCCTTTTCAATCACAACCATCCACTTGTCCTCATACAGGACCTTCACCTGCGGATTGTTGAACTTGTAGAACGAACGGCCGAAATTGACCTGAACCTGGTCACCCGGCAGCAGCGGTGTATCGAACTGCGTAACGGCCTTTCCCTGCAGGGCCACATGCTTGAACTTGAGCATTGATTTCACCTCGCTCCTGCTCAAATTGTCCAAAACGTCAAAAAGGAACGGCAGCAGTGTAGTCTCTTCTTTAACATCAAAAGTCCTGATGTTGTCTGCCGTATATTGTCTTGTGTTCTTTTTCATTCCTCAATCTTGTTCAACATCTTCAAAGTAGCCTTGATGGCAGCTTCAGTCTGGTCCGCGTCAAATCCGCGTGTCTTGAAATCCTCGCCGTTCAGATTCCAGCTGATGATTGTCTGTACGAACGCATCGGTCTTACCGCCGGGAGGAATTGACACTGTATAGTCCGTAAGCACAGGGAACGGTTTGTTCAGACTGGCATATATCCTGCGCAGGGCACGCACAAATGCATCATACTGACCGTCGCCGCTTGCCGCATCCTGATATTCCTGACCGTCAATCTCAATTTTCACCGTAGCCTGAGGCTTGAGTCCCTGGGTCAGACTGAGAGAATAGTTCAGGATACGTATTCTGGATTCCTCGCCCACATCATGGTGAAGCACATCACTGACAATATATGGAAGGTCATCGGGGGTCACCTGTTCCTTCTTGTCACCCAGTTCGATGATACGGCGGGTGACCTTCTTCATTGACTCATCATCAAGTTCAATGCCCATTGCCTCAAGATTCATCCTGACATTTGCCTTGCCGCTGTTCTTGCCAAGCGCATATTCACGGACACGTCCGAAACGCTCGGGCAGCAGGGCATTGCAGTACAGGCCGTTCTTGCCGTCACCGTCAGCATGAACTCCGGCGCACTGGGTGAAGACATATTCTCCAACCACCGGCTTGTTCTGCGGTATCCTTATGCCGCTGTCCATTTCAACAAGACGGCTCACACGGTTAATCTTGCGTTCATTAAGTCCGAGTTCCACATTCAGCTGGTCCTTGAGAACAGCGAGGACGCTGCCTAGCGGCGCATTGCCGGCACGCTCACCCAATCCGTTCACGGTTGTATGGACGCCTTTCACGCCTGCTCTGACAGCACTGAACACATTGGCCACAGCCAGATCATAATCGTTGTGTGCATGGAAGTCAAAAATCACAGACGGGTAGCGTTCCACCATTTCACGACAGTATTCAAAAGCCGTTTCAGGATTCAGCACACCAAGAGTATCGGACAGCATTATTCTTTTCACCGGCATTTCCTGAATGGCATCGACCAGTTGGAAGACATAATCCCTTGAATCTGACATTCCGTTGCTCCAGTCCTCAAGATACACATTAACATCCAGTCCGGCTGAAACGGCACTGCGGACTGTACTGTCAATATCATCAATATGCTGCTGCAGAGTCTTTCCCAACTGGCTTGTGACATGTCTCAGACTGCCCTTGCAAAGAAGGTTCATGACCCGGCATCCGGTTGCGGCAATCCACTGTGCGGAACGCTCACCGTCAACAAAGCCCAGCACCTCAAGACGTTCCAGCATACCGTTGGCCTGTGCCCAGCGTGAAATGCGTCGGACTGTCTCCTGTTCCGAATCTGATACCAGAGCCGATGCAATCTCAACCCGGTCAACACACAGTTCAGTAAGAAGAGCCTTCACTATATCCAGCTTCTCGTGTTCCGAGAAAGACACGCCCGATGTCTGTTCCCCGTCACGCAGCGTAGTATCAAGAATCTCTATCATAATCTGTAGAATTTGTTCACGGCACTGATGAATGCCTCGACCGATGCGGTCACAATGTCCGTGTTGGCCGAAAAGCCGTAATACAGGCGTCTGTCATATTCAACCTGCATGTGGACCTTACCGGTATCATCACTGCCCTTGTCCATTGCCTGAATCAGGAACTCACGTATTGTCATCTTTTTGAGAATGATCTTCTTGACCGCCTTTATTGCCGCATCGACCGGACCGTTTCCTTCAGACTGAGCCTCCATCTGCCGGCCCTCGACTGTCAGACGGACCAGAGCATTATGGGTAACGCCCTTCCCGGAAACGACATTCAGGAAATCCAGTCTGACAGGTGCCAGTTCATCGGACTTCTTTCCGGCTATCATCAGCAGGTCATCATCGGAAATGTCCAGCTTCACATCGGCCATTTTCAGAAAACGGTCGTATGCACTGTCCAAAGCCTCACCATCCATCTCCACTCCCATCGACATGAAACGTTTCTTGAGTGCGGCACGTCCGCTCCTGGCTGTCAGTACCAGAGTATTGTCTATCATGCCCACGTCACGCGGGTCAATAATACCATACGTCTCCCGCAGTTTGATAATGCCGTCCTGATGTATGCCGGACGAATGTGAGAATGCGTTTCTGCCAACAACAGCCTTGTTGGGCTGCACCGGCATATTCATCAGAGAAGAGACAAGACGGCTTGTGTGGAACAGACGCGTTGTGTTGATTCCGGTTTCAAGGTCAAGTTCCTTATGACCGCGCAGAATCATAGCAATCTCTTCAAGTGCAGTGTTACCGGCACGTTCACCAACGCCATTCATTGTCACTTCAACCTGGCGTGCGCCGCTACGTATGGCCTGCACAGTGTTAGCGGTAGCCATTCCAAGATCATCATGACAATGCACAGAAAGAATCACGTCATCAATTCCGTCAACATGTTCCTTCAAATATCTGATCTTTTCTCCAAACTCATCAGGAAGACAATAACCCGTCGTGTCAGGAATGTTCACAACCGTAACGCCAGCCTTTATCACAGCCTGAACGACACGGGCCAGAAACTCATTGTCAGTACGTCCCGCATCCTCACAGTAGAATTCCACATCATCAACAAGGTTACGGGCATATCTGGCTGCAGCAACAGCCTGTTCAAGTATGGCGTCACGCGTGGAATTGAACTTGTACCTTATATGCAGGTCCGATGTTCCTATACCCGTATGGATACGCGCACGCCGGGCCGGTTTCAAAGCCTGTGCAGCCACCTCTATGTCATTGGGCAAAGCACGCGACAGAGCGCATACCACTGGCTCAGTTACAGCCTTTGATATACTGACCACACTTTCGTAGTCACCCGGACTGGACACAGGGAATCCGGCTTCAATGACATCAACCCCCAGTTCTTCAAGAGCTCTGGCCACCTGGATCTTCTCAATCCTGTTCAGCTGGCAACCCGGAACCTGTTCCCCATCTCTGAGAGTAGTGTCGAATATGAAGAGCCTTTCTGACATACCTTATTTATTAACGGCGCAAAATTAAGAAAAAAAGTCCGGAACTCTTGGATAAATCCAATTCAGGCTTTATCTTTGCCATCGTGTTTTTCATGGTATTAGATTTTATTTTAAGAGGAGCGGAACTGTGAAGTCCCGCTCCTCTGCTTTTTTAAGCATTTCAGGCATAGCATACGCCTACAGACCGATTCCTATAAACACAAAGCGCATCCAAGATATACAAAAAGCGTTCCCATTTCGTAAAACAGCCGGTTTTTGAACAAATTTGAACATCATTTTCCTAACATCTGTCACAATTGTTAACTATTTTTGTAATGCAAACAAGGAGAGAAGATTGGTTGTGAAACCGGTTCATCTAAATTTCAATTATTGGAAAAGGACTATTGAGACAAGAGGCCCGCAGTTATGCGAGCCTCTCGTTTTTTATCAAAGTACGTTATGACGGATTTCAGCCTCTTGAATCAGCTTCCATGGCAAGAATCATCTCAAACTGGGTGTTTACACTCTCATAGAGCTTTTCCATTGTAATGGGTTTGGTCAGAAATTCATCAGCACCAAGATTCAGAGCCTTGACAACATTCTCATTGGTGTTCAGCGCTGAAAGGACAACTATTCTCAAATTCTTATATGCGCCGTCCGCGCGCACCCTGCGAATGACATCATAGCCATCCAGGACCGGCATCATAAGATCCAGCAGGACAAGAACCGGTTTTTCGGACTCGATCTTTTCCAGAGCTTCCTGACCGTTCATTGCAGTTATAGTCACAAAGTTGTATTTGCCAAGCATTTTTCTGACAAGCAGCAAATTAAGGTTTATGTCATCGACCACAAGCACCTTGTATGCTGACAAGTCCCTATCCATCATCTGTTGTGCGTCCATATAGGTTATAGTTTGTTTCAGTTATCATTCAGTCCTCTGTGACAGTTCCTGACATCTGTCTTTCCAGATTTTCGGTGTCACTCCAGCATATTTTGTAAACGCAACGTTGAAAGAGGCTGCACTTGAAAAGCCGCAGGCCTGCGCAATATACTTTTGAGTAACATTTTCATTATTGAGAATAAACTGTTCGGCATAGTCAATTCTCAGCATATTGAGATATGATGAAAACGGTATGCCATACACGTCATCCAACATATCAGAAAGTTGTTCCTTCCCGACTCCAAGACGCTCAGCCACATCGGCAAGTGTAATGTTGCGTTCAAGAAACATGCGTTCCTGAAGCATAAGATTCTCAAAACGGGACGTCAGTTCAAGTGTCTGGGCAAGATTCGTCTGAGGTACCGCCACCGATGTCAGAGCAGCAGCCTGCTGAACTCTCAAATTCATGGCAGCACCACTTGTGTTCTCATCGGACCTGGCAGCGGAATCTGCGGTCGGGCGATTGAACTTGAGCAATGAACAGATGTCATGGAATGAGCACCGCACATTGTCTCCCGCTGTTCCTGTCAGAGAAGCGACAGTTACAAACAGCGTCACAAAGAGCGGCATGACATACAGTGGCCACCGCATGTTCACCGCATAGGACTTGCCCAACACAAGCATGCACACATTGAACGTTGTCGCCACCAGCATCAACGTACACTGGGCGTATGCGGTATCGGTCTTCTTTGTCTTGAAATAGAACCCCGCGGTTTCACATAAGCGGAAACGGCTGTCTGTAATATGTACAAGTGACAGAATTATGAAAAACAGATACTGCATTCCTATTATTACCTTGAATCCGATGACCAGACAGAAATATAGCAGTTCCTGACTTCTGTCATCAAGAGAGAATCCTGTAAGTCTGCCTGAATTTATGTCCATGACAAATTGCGTGGCATTGCCATAACCTATTATCCATATAATTACGCATTCCGCAAAGACAAGAATAACCGGCAGATAATAACTTAGCCGCAAAAGTGAATTCTTTTCAGTACACCCGCGCATGACATAAAGATATGACAGGAGAGCAGGAATCGACACCAGTCCGAAAGCATGTTCAAGCAAAGTGCAAATGACTACCGTTCTTGCAACATCCGTAACTACAAGCGGCATTACCGCAGCAAAATAATATACAGACTGGATTGCCAGAACAAACATGGCATACCTGTACACACGTTCCCTTGTTGACATAATCCGATAAAGGACCAGCCAGAACAGGCAAGCCATGCCAGGTAACAGCAGCAGGAACTGACGCATCTTATAAGCAACAGATTGTATCAGTGCAAATATAAGAC
>JAGHSY010000009.1 GCA_018065615.1 Candidatus Colenecus caballi
ACCCCGAGGTTGCCAAGGCTTTCAAGCGTTACGCATGGAAGAGGCCGAGCACGCCGCAAAGTTCGCCGAACTGCTTGGCGACGTTGTCTGGGACACCAAGACCAACCTTGAAAAGCGCATGAACGCCGAGGCCGGTGCATGTGAAGACAAGCTGCGCATAGCCATGAATGCCAAAGCACTGGATCTGGACGCAATTCATGACACCGTTCACGAGATGGCCAAGGACGAAGCTCGTCACGGCAAGGGCTTTGAGGCTCTGTACAAGCGCTATTTCGGCAAGTAATAAGTATTTGCACCAACATTGGACACGTTTCACGAGTGAGTCGTGAAACGTGTCCAATTGTTTATTTGCGGTACTGTTTGGTCTTGGCGGCATAGCCGCAGCGGCGGCAGAGAGGCTCCACGGCCTTGTGTGAAGTAAAGCCGTCGTATATTCTGCGGGCACGGTCCGATTTCAGGATTGTTTCAAGCGGCTGTTCGTGCAGATTGCCCAGCGCCATGTCCCCGTCATGGTCCAGGCAGCATGGGACAACCGTTCCGTCAACAAGCACGCCTATCTGGCCCCGCAGTCCGTAGCAGAACAGCTCTTCACCAAAGTCTTCTGGAGCATCATGATCTGGCCATTCAAACATGTCATCATACTCAATGAACACACGCTCAGCCAGCTTGTAGCCGTTCTTGACCTCCGTCCATGGCTGATTGTAAACCTTAGCAATGAGATTGATAAGGTTATCATTCATGCTGTCATGCCCTCCCCTGTTCCACAGACGGAGCACTGTGATGGCATCGGACTTCAATGAAAAACCAATTATGTCGCTGATGTACTTTTCAGGGTCAATGCGGCCGTTGCCCTCAAACGAATGGAGTGAGATGTTGACCTTGTAGATACCTGTCAGCGGCATTCTGCCTATGAGCGTGCCGTTGGTGGTGATGACCGGGATGAAGCCTTTGGCACGGGCTTCTTCTATGAACTGCGGCAGGCACGGATGCAGCAGCGGTTCACCCATGAGGTGGAAATACAGAAACCTGACCTGCCCTTTCAGGCGGTCGGTCAGCGTGTCGAATTCCTGATGCGACATGGTTTTGGGAGCGCGTTTTGTCTTGGGACAGAACACGCACTGCAGGTTGCACACGTCCGTTATTTCCAGGTAGCAGCGGTCTATCATAACCACAGAAAAAGCTGTCAGTTTCACGACTCGAGTCGTGAAACTGACAACTTGTTGGTTTACAGGGTGATGGTGTACATGACCATTGAATATGGAGCAACGGTGACGGTCATCTTTCTGCTGACCTTGACGTCTTCACGGACAGGGACTATGACCTCTCCGTCAAAGCCGTTCTCGTCATTGGGCTGGCCGGCAATAGTGGTCTTGACAGCGTTTGACTTGACGCTGAAACGTGACAGGTCGATATCGGCCTTTGCGGCATTTTCACCGGCATTGCAAAGCTTTACATACAGCTTGCGGGTCTTGCTGTCAAGCACTGTGGACTGTCCTATAAGGTTGTCATCGGAACGGTCAAAGGTCACGCAGTCACCGTAATACCAGTCACCGCTTGACTGGCCGAACATCTGCTGCACGTAGTAGCTGCATGTCAGATATGGCTTCTCGTTATCGAAATATATCAGGTCCGGGTTCCAGTTGTTGGTGCCCTTCTTGGCAAACAGCGGTGCGTATGATGTCATGCAGACCACATCTCCGTTACGCTCTACATGCAGCAGGTAGAGTCCTTCTGACAGCGCGTCAATGAGTTTCTTGTCCTTGGCTGCGTACTCGCCCAGATAGACCTTGGTCTGACGGTCACGCGGGTAGCTGTCATACTGGCGGCTGGTCTGGAAATAGGTGCGCTGCTCATAGTAGTGCTCGTCAAGAATGGGCACGTTCAGCTCTGTTGCAAACTTCCAGCCCTCCTCAAAGTCTCCGTTGCCGGGGTGCGAACCGGGGCCTGCGGTACCTACAATGACGATTTCAGGATGTGCGGCAACCACCTTTTCATATATGTACCTGAAGCGCTCCTCGAATTCGGGTGTAATCTTCTCCTCGTTGCCGAGTCCCAGGTATTTGAGTCCGAAGGGTTCGGGGTGTCCGGCATCGGCCCTGACCTTGCCCCACTTTGAGTCAGCAGGTCCGTTGGCCCATTCTATAAGGTC
>JAGHSY010000107.1 GCA_018065615.1 Candidatus Colenecus caballi
CCGACGTTGCAGGTGGCCCACTTGACGCTCAGGCCCAGATCAACGTACTCGTGCTTCTGTCCTTCTGTCAATGTGCAGGACAGCTGGGCGGTATGGCCTTCTGATATTGACAGTTGGGACTCATAATCTGCGTAACCGGACTTCTTTATGACAAGCGAATGATTACCTACAAGCAGTTTGTCAAACAAGTCAGGAGTCTGACCGGCCAGTTTACCGTCAATATAGACATCGCACATCAGTGGGGTACTGGTAATCTCGGCCTTTCCATATATCGGTTCGGGAGCGGCAAGTTCCATTGAGCGCTTTTCCTGCTTTGAAAGGGTGATTTCCTGACTGACTGTCCTGTGCGATGCTTTTCTTGCCTCAATCAGATATATTCCCGATTCAAGACTGACGGTGCAGTTGCCCGTCCCCTGAAGTTTGTCGTTTATCCATATTTCTGCATTCCCTTGTGCGGAAACAGTCAGTGAAGCCATAGCGGACTGCAATGAAACGGTTTGAACCACTTTTGAATCTTTCACTTCAAAAGTCCCCCACTCCTGCATATATGACGGAGCCGATACTCTATAATTATGTTTTCCAATAGGCAAACGCAAGGAGAGCATGCCGTCGGAATCAAGAGCATGAGCTTCACTTTCATCATCAAAATAGACTACGGCATTAGTCGGATTCACTGAAAAGACCACAAACTGTGATGTGACCGCCTGTTCCACTATTGTGTGCACTGTTCCGCTGACCAGCTTCATCTCATAGGTACGGCCCTTCTCTATCGGTACTGGGAAATAGTAGTCACGCAAAACGCCAAGTTGGTCATGTTTGACGGTGATTTTCTGGATACCGCCAGGAACATACACTAGAATTTCACCGACATCCTGCGTTGTACTTACAATTCCCATCATGCCGCCATCAAAGACGAACCCCTTTTCTGAAGTAACGACACGTATCAATGCCGCAACATCACCGTTCTGGTCGCGCTTCATTGCGCCAGCGGTGTTGGCTGTCAGGTCGTTGTCAAGCAGCCTGAAACTCTCGACTGACAGGGACTGCGCACCAAGCGCAACCGCTATCAGAAGAAAGGCTAATGAAAGGAATATCTTCTTGAACATGACTTCTCTTTGAGGGATGCAATTTAATCAGGTAGTTTAAAGTTGACAGGAATGGTGTACTTGACGCGTACAGGTTTGCCATTCTGTAAACCAGGCTTCCATTTTGGCATGGCCGAGATGACTCGTAAAGCTTCCTTGTCAAGATACGGATTAACGCTTTTCACCACTTCCGGTTCACCGATACTACCATCTTTTTCGATAATGAATGTTATGGCCACACGGCCCTGTATTTTCTCTTTTTTGCATATGGCCGGATATTTGACGTTGCTGCGCAGATATTCCAGCAGAGCTTCCGTACCACCAGGGAATTCAGGCATGCTTTCCGGTATTGCAATAGCATCTTCGCCAGATGTCTTATTCAATTCAGCTTTTATGTCCGATGTCTGGTTTTCCTGCACTGTCACTGTCAGTTCCTTTGTCTCATACCCATCTTTCTTCAGTTCGACCTTATGTTCGCCAATAAGACAATCATCCATGAACGACGGTGTCTCTCCTACCTGCTTGCCATCTATGAATATATAACATTCCAATGGCTCACTTTCAATCTGAAGGCTGCCGGTTATTGGGGTCGGAGCGGCAAGTTCAATACTTTTCTGTTCCTGCTGCTGCAAGACTATTTCCTGCATCACGGTTCTATGCGACTGCCTACGGGCCTCAATAAGATAATTCCCAGGAACAAGCTTTCCTGTCCAAAAGCCAGTGGCCTTTTTTTCTTCATTTACCCAAATCTCAGCTTGGGAATCAGTCTTGACCGTCAATTCTGCCATTAACGATTTCAGATTGACTGTTATCTTGGATTTCTCCTGCCCGACTGAAAAAATGCCATCCTCTTGAGCATACGACGGCGCTTCAATCTTATATGTATGATCACCAAATGGCAAACGGACTGACAACTGGCCATCACCGTTCAAAGAATATGATACACCGTCAATGGCTACAGTCGCATTTGAAGGATTGACTGAAAAAACCACATACTGCGCCGTCTGTGCCTTTATGACCGTTGTCTGAATCTGACCAGAAATCAGTTTCAGTTCATACGTTCTCCCCTTTTCTATCGGAACAGGGAAATAGTAGTCACGCAAAACGCCCAGGTCTTCATGCTTGATGGTGATTTTCTGGATGCCACCGGGAACATACACCATAATTTCGCCGACATCCTGCTTGGTTCCAACAATTCCCATCATGCCGCCATCAAAGACGAACCCCTTTTCAGTAGTCACAACACGTATCAGCGCTGCCACATTGCCATTCTGGTCACGCATCATTGTGCCAGTGGTGTTGGCTGTCAGGTCCGTCTCAAGCAGTTTGAAACTCTCAACTGACAATGACTGTGCCCGGCTGACCAGAGACAGCAGCGATAATAGGATGTATAAAGTGAATCGTTTCACCATAATTAAGATAATGTCAGAAGTTAGGCAGTCCCTTGAAATCCGGGTCCTTCTCAGGCTGCCATACACGCACCTTGATTATGGGCTGTTTGGGGTCGTTCAGATCGACCATAAGGAACAGATAACCGGTATCGCCGTAGTTGCTTGAGTAATAGTCCTGCTTTATCTGTATGCCATAAACCTCACCGCCTACACCGGCCTTAACGACATCGTTTTCGGCAAAACGTATGTTGATGAACTCATTGCTGTCAAAGCAGCGCTCAAGGTTTCTCAAATACTGCTCCTTGGTCTGTCGTGTCAACTGAACATACTTGTTGCTCAAATACTGACGTCCGGCATCATCGGTCTGGGGACGGGTCATGACTTTACCGGTTATGATAACCGCGTTGTCGTCAAAGACAGAACGCAGGTAGTCTATACGCTTAAGAGAATACGCGGTCTTGTAGTTTTCAAGGAATTCCGTGAGAATCTTTCTTGCATACTCACCCCATGCGGCATGATGCAGAATGTCATCGGCAGCCTGCTCATCAAGTCCAAAGGCAAGACAGTCAATTTTCTTGTCAGCATTGAAGGTAAAGGTAATATTCTCAACAAACTGACGGTTGTTGTTCTTGAACGAGAAATTGATTGGAATGCTGCGGCAGACAACTTCATCGCCCATTGCCATATATACCGGATCCGGCGTACCTATAATGTGTCCTTTTCCGTATGACACCAGTTTATTGAACATGTCAAGACCATCGGAAGTGAACATATTCTGAACGCTGCTGTAATTGCCTGTTCTGATTGCTTCCAGAACTTTTTCCATACATTCTCTATAAGGCTCTGACTGCTCTGCTTCAAGAAGAGTAAGCGTATTTCTTTCTGGAATGAATTCATCAACTGCAGATGTTGCTTCGGAATTGTTCTGGGCGGATGATACTGATGTCTGCGCCACTGAATTGTCACTTTCGACCCGAAGATATGCATCGGAAAAAACACGCCCGCTCATGACCTCAACCACCTGAGCTATTTCCTTATCAATATGTGATTCACCGAAATACTCATACTCACACTTTACCTGAAGGTTGTCCTTTGAAGCGCCGGGGCGCATTTCCAACACACCACGTCCGTCACGGGCACTATACAGATTGCTCCAGTTCATGCCATCAAAGAATGTATAGTCAAGACTGGTGACAGGCTTACCGTTATACAGTACTTGAAGCTCTACATAATTGCCGTCTTCGTTCCGCTTAATGAAATGTATGTCGTCAAGAATGTCATTAATCTGCTCCGGTATCCAGTTTATAAGAATTTTGCCCGATGCATTTGTGACGGCATTTGCGTTAGGCAGACTCTGCAAAAGACAATATCCCCAATAATAATAGCGCAGTGCATCATCTATCTTGCCTTTACTCTCAGCCTTGGCCGCACTTTCCAGCATATCAAGCAGTTTGGCCTTGCGCGATTCAAAAATTCTGTTCACTTCAGAACGCTTCACGAAACGAAACACCTCGGCATTGGGCTCATTTTTAATGATTATCCGCTCAGTATTCTGCAATGTAGCCTGTGAATACGTCGATATGACCGATTTTACGGCCGACTTTGAATCCAGGCCTTCATCCGAAGCCACTTCTTCCTCAACACTACTGAAATCACTTTCGACCGATACTGATATCTTGCTTATCAGGCTCTTCAAAGCGTCATTATCAGCCTCACGGAGCGAACGTCCGAAACCTTCACCGCTTATGTATTCCGGACTTTCACGGATTTCATCAACACTTTGTGCCACCATTGTCATCGGCAACATCACAGACAGCAGTACTATGGCGTATTGTCTCTTCATATCATCTGTTAATATCTATTTTATGAATCTTTGGAGTCGTATGTTCATATCGGGGCATACACTGGCCGACCTTTGCATTCATATATGTAGGATCAGCAATGGTATAAGTACTTCCCGCATATTTATACTGTGTTCCACCGGTTTCAAAATCAAGGCCGACAGCCGTTGCCATGTGACCGGGAAATTCAGTACCAATAACTTCATATCCCAGAAGTGTGCTGACCAAATATGAGAACAGCACCGAACGGTCTTCACAGTCACAATACGGATAGGCCAGCAATTCATCGGCATAAAAATATTTTTCGTGGCCGAACTGCTGCGGATCTGTCTTGTAAGCGAACGACAACTGCACAAACTGTAGAAGGAAGTTAATGGCTGTAGAGCGGTTCATATCCTGTATTACCGGCTTCAAATTGTCTTCGACCGATTTTTGTAACGGTGTAGATGGAACCGCATCAAAGAACACTTCAAATTGTGCCTGAGGAAGCGTCTTGTAGAAATCTATGACATCGGGGTCATATTTGAAATCAAAAGCATATTCTTTACCCTGAAAAGAGAAGTTGAGCTTTCGGCTGGCTGTTTTGCCGCCCAAAGACAGCGGCTGTCTCTGATACAGGTCAAACCTGCGGCCATTCTGATAGTTTTCATCGTAAGTGTACAGTGATTCACATTGTCCGGCTGCAATCATGTAATAACTGATTCCGTCAATCTTCAGATACCTCATATCGAAAATATCAATGTCCGAAGGCAATAGAAGAACCACACTTGAATTTGAAATTCCTACACGTGCATCATATCCTGAACGTACCAGGATGAACCACGTCAGAAGAATGCGACTGTTCCAGTCGGAATACAGTTTCTCAGAAAACTGCCTGACAAGCATATAGTAACCCCAATCATTCAGGCCGATACCGGACTTCACCTCAAGAAGGGCAGTTATGGCTGGAGTGTAATTGGTCTCTGACAGATTCTTCCAGAATACTGAAATATCTTTTTTTGAAGCTTTTGCATTGCTGAAACCGACCATCTGCCTGTCATACCCCACAGAAACAGGATGGCCGTAGAATGTAAATGATGTGCCGGCTGATGAGATAAGCGGTTCGGCCGGTTTGCATGGCAGTTCTTCAATAGGCGGCTCGACAGCAGGTTCAACAGGCGGAATTTTTACCACATTCTGTTCCGGCAATACTATTGGTCCGGGAGCCGGTTGGATTGCAGGTTCTGCCTTTGGCATCACTACAGGTTTAGGTTCATCGGGACGTGTGTTCGTTAGAAAACCGTCAAACAGCGTCCATTCCGAATCACTGAGCAGCCCGGTCCATTCAACGTCACGTGAGGCAATAACCTTTGACCACTCTTCCTTACGTGCGTCCATAAAAACTCCCCAAGCCTCATTGCGTCCTGATTGGAAAGCTGCACTCTCCCGCTTGCGCTGTAGCGCCTGGGTATCAGACTGACGTTTCAATGCATCAAGATCAAGTTGCGCGCTGCAGACATACGGTAATGTGCAGAATAGAAGTGTGCCAAACAGTCTATTCATGTCCTTTGTAATCATGTATAAATTAAACGGTCAGTCCGGCGACCGCATTGCAGCCTCCGGACCCAAACCGTAAGTCATATGGAATTATTCGAATCCGGCCTTGACAAAGTCACTTATCTTAGTGGCCATTTTCTGGGCTGCCTCACTTTCCTTTACAGCCTGTTCGTATGCACGGATGCGGGCCTTGGATGCAGCTTCTTCATCAACAATGAAATAGGTCTGCATTTCATAAACCGGATCACCCTTCTCTTTGTCTATTTCACGGATAATACTGAATTTCTCCTGCAGTTCACCCTGTATTTCCTTTTCTACAAGACGCTCATAAGCGGCATAGAAGTGATCAAATTCACTGGATACATCCAGTCCATCACTTGCCAGATCACTGTCAATACGGCCCTTAACTGTACTTCCGCACTGTTGGGCGTATGTACGGCATGCATCGTTAATTGCAGACTGATGACCCACGGTCTTTGACTTGAAACGGGCCGCATTACCCATTATTTCACGTACGTTATCATTTGCATCAAGGGCCTCATAATACTTGGCAAGAGTAACATCAAGAGTACGTGCAGAACCATACAGTTCCCATTTTTCTTTCTTGAGCTGTTTCATCTTTGCCTTGTACTCTTTCTTGATAGCCTTTGACAAATTCTGAGCAGATACGTTTGTCATAGGAACAGCAAGGACTGCTGCCAACATCATAATAATAAGTCGTCTCATAGCAATATTGTTAATTGGTTATTGATATCCTTTTTTTTGCAAAAATATAAAATAAGTTAATTATAATCAAACAATGCCGTTTTTAGTTCCCTTCCACCTCCAGCATGGCCTCCTCCCAACGGGCTTCTGCGGCCGCCAGATCGTTCTTCAGTTTGCCGTAGGCCTCAAACATGGCGGGGTTGGCGGCACCTTCGGGGGTGGCAAGCCAGCCTTCAAGATCCTTGATTTCCGCTTCTATACGGGTAACTTCCTTTTCGCAGTCGGCAACCTTGCGTTCGGCCTTCTTGCGCTTGCGTTCCCGCTCTTTCTGCGCCTCATAGTCATCCTTGCCGGTCGGCATCACTGTCTGCCGGACAGGAGCCTGCTCACCCTTCATGCGGCCTATGTCGGCCAGGTTGTCCATGTTCCCACGCTGCAGGAAATCGTAAATGCCGCCAAGATGCTCCCTGACTTTACCGTCACCGAACTCATAGACTTTGCTGACAAGTCCGTCCAGAAACTCACGGTCGTGGCTGACCA
This sequence comes from Candidatus Colenecus caballi, assembly GCA_018065615.1. Lineage (GTDB taxonomy): Bacteria > Bacteroidota > Bacteroidia > Bacteroidales > Bacteroidaceae > Colenecus > Colenecus caballi. The sequence goes on from JAGHSY010000107.1 coordinate 7,099, forward strand.
CAATCACTGTTCCGTCAAAGGCAAGTATTGCCTCCTTCAGCACATCCTTTGTCACCATGTCCAAATGGTTGGTAGGCTCGTCAAGAATAAGCAGGTTGTTCGGAGTAAGCAGCAGGCGTATCATAGCCAGGCGGCTGCGTTCGCCGCCGGAAAGCACCTTGACTTTCTTCTGGTTCTCCTCACCTCCAAACATGAACGCGCCCAGAATGTCATTTATACGGGTACGCACATCCCCTACAGCAACTGAATCAATTGTATCATATACCGTCAGTTCGTCATCAAGCAGCTGGGCCTGATTCTGGGCATAATATCCGATTTTTATGTTATGTCCAATTTTCAGGCTGCCGTCAAACGGAATCTCACCCATTATGCACTTGACCAAGGTCGATTTGCCCTCGCCGTTACGACCTACAAAAGCTACTTTCTCACCGCGCTTGATGGTCATGTCAACGCCGCTGAAAACAGTATGCGCGCCATAGGCCTTGGCTACTCCGTCACAGATGACCGGATAGTCACCGCTGCGCTGGGCTGGCGGGAACTTCAGTCTCAGGTGACGGTTGTCAACCTCATCAATCTCAATGGGCACAATCTTTTCCAACGCCTTGATACGGCTCTGGACCTGGTTTGACTTGGTTGGTTTGTACCGGAAGCGCTCTATGAAATCCTTAATGTCGGCAATCTCCTTCTGCTGGTTCTCATATGCCCTGATCTGCTGCTGCCTGCGTTCCGCACGCAGCTTGACATACTGGTCATACTTTACCTTGTAGTCATGTATGGTACCGCAGGTTATCTCAATGGTGCGGGTCGTCACATTGTTCAGGAAGGCCCGGTCATGGCTGACCAGCATCACTGCGCTGCAACGGTGCGCCAGAAAGTCCTCAAGCCACTGTATGCTCTCAATGTCCAGGTGGTTGGTAGGCTCGTCAAGCAGCAGGATATCAGGATGCATGAGAAGCAGTTTGGCAAGTTCTATACGCATGCGCCAGCCGCCGCTGAATTCGCTTGTGGGGCGGTCAAAGTCCTCACGGCGGAATCCAAGACCAAGCAAAGTCTGCTCAAGTTCAGCCTGACAATTGCTGCCTCCCATCATCTGGAAGCGCTCGCTCTGATGGCTGAAACGCTCAATCAGAGCATGATATTCTTCGGACTCAAAATCCGTACGTTCAGCCAGCTGGTCATTCAACCTTGCAATTTCCGCCTCCAGTTCACGGATAACTGCAAATGCCTGCTCAGCCTCCTGCCGTACAGTTCTCGAATCGGCCAGTTTCATGACCTGAGGCAGATACCCTACGCTGCTTTCCTTCGATATGGATACGGAGCCCGATGTAGGTTTCTGCAATCCGGCCAGAATTTTGAGCATGGTGGACTTGCCGGCGCCGTTCTTGCCGACCAAAGCAATGCGGTCCTTGTCACCGATAACGTAGCTTACCCCTGAAAACAGAGGTTTTGCGCCGAACTCTACAGCCAGACTGTCAACAGAAACCATCAGAACAGGGGTGATGGATATACTCCGTCTTTGACCAGCCTGGCAATGCGGTCAACAGTTCCCTGACGGTCATCGGCATAAGTCACACCGAACCACTTTGATGTGGTGTCAAGAACTTCACATGTAGCCTTTCCGCTGTTTATCAGTTCGTTGACCATCAAAGGAATGTAATATTCCGACTTAGGAGCGTCAATGTTGGCCTTGAGCCATGACTTGAAGTAATCTTCCGAATACTGGAAATATTCTGGAGTGAAACCCCATACATTCATTGACACGGGAGTGTTGTCAGCAATCTGTACCCAGTCTTCACCGTCCTTGTAGCATACGCCGTTCTCTTTGCGCAGAATTTCAGTGCGTTCAACGACAGTTGTAAGATGCTTCTTCTCATTGACTGAGCATACACCGCGTGAGACCTTGCCGTTCTCACTGAGAGTGTTGGCAACGCGGAAACCGACCATAGAATATACGTTCTTCGAGCCTTCCGGAAGTTCATTCAGGAACTTGCCCATCACGGCAAAGCAGTCACGGCCGTAAAAGTCATCGGCGTTGATTACACAGAACGGTTCCTTCACAACGTCCTTTGCCATAAGTACTGCATGGTTGGTACCCCAAGGTTTTGTCCTGTCAGCCGGGCATGTGAATCCTTCCGGCAGGTTGTCTATGCTCTGGAAAACAACCTCGGTCGGAACATGACCTTCGTACTTGCTCAGCACCAGCTTGCGGAAATCGGCCTCAAAGTCCTTGCGGATAATGAAGACGACCTTTCCAAAGCCGCCGCGAATGGCGTCAAAAACAGAATAATCCATGATTGTCTCGCCATTGGGACCCAGTCCGTCAAGCTGTTTCAGACCACCGTAACGGCTGCCCATTCCGGCAGCAAGAACAACTAATGTCGGTTTCATATCTTTCAGTTTTGAATTGTTTTCGAAATTTGCCGCAAAGTTACATTTTTCATACCTTTGTTTCAATTAAAAAGTACATAATATGAAAAGGTATCTCATAGGAATTCCGGTCGTTCTGGCACTGCTGTTTGCAACCGGATGCAAGAACACCGCAAAAACCGAAGTCCAGGAAATCGATGCCGACACCATCATTCTTGATGCCGACCAGTATGTAAGGTTTGAAACCACCATGGGCAATTTCACAATCAAGCTGTATCGTGAAACCCCGCTGCACCGCCACAGCATGGTGCGTCAGGCCAGAAAGGGCATCTATGACGGACAGCTCTTCTTCGGCGTCCAGAAAGGCTACAAGATACAGTGCGGTGACCCCACATCAAAGAACGCCCAGCCCGGACAGCCTGTCGGAATCAATGATGAGAATGACACCATAGCGTCCGAAATCAACCCCTGGAAATTCACTCACAAGCGCGGAGCCGTAGGTCAGGCCAGCCAGCGTCAGTTCAACTTCTCCACAAGCCGCCAGTTCTACATCATTACAGGCAAGAAGAGCAATGCCAAGACACTGACCGCCCAGGAAAAGGCAGTCAACAAGCGCTACCGCAAGGAAGTCAAGGATTCACTGACCCGCCCGTATTCAAGGCAGATTCTGGAATGGCAGAAATATAAGGAAACCAAGAAAATAAGCAAGCTGAACGACCAGCTTGACAAGGAGACCGATGCCATCATGGCCGGTCGTCCAAAATTCACATACTCTCAGGCACAGTCCGATGAGTACCTGACCGTTGGCGGAGCCCCATCGCTTGACGGACTCTATACCGTCTTTGGTGAAGTTACAGAAGGAATGGATGTAATAGAAGCCATTTCAAGCGTTCACGTGGACGTTAACTACCGTCCGGCTAAGGATGTAAAGATCATCAGGGCCTACGTTCTTGAATCTGACTCAATTCAGAACTGAAACTCTGCCAAAGCGAATCCAGGGGCAACGGAGCCTTGACGTCAATCACTACATGTGACACAGGGTGCTCAAATGTAATGTGGTATGCGTGAAGGCTGATGCTTCCATCAGGATTGGAACGCTCCGCACCGTACTTCAGATCACCCTTTATGGGGCAGCCCATCTTGGCCAGCTGGCACCGGATCTGATGGTGACGTCCCGTTTCCAGTTTGACCTCCAGCAGATGATAATTGACTGAACTTGCAACCAGGCGGTATTTCAAAACCGCTTTTTTGCTGTTCGGCACTTCTTTGTCATATGCATATGAACGGTTCTGTTTTTCATTCCTTACCAACCAGTTGACCAGTTCACCTTCAGGTCTGACAGGACGGTTCCTTACAATTGCCAGATAACGTTTATCAACGCTCCCCTTACTGAACATATCATTCATACGTGCAAGCGCCTTGCTTGTCTTGGCCAGCACAACCACCCCGCTGACCGGACGGTCAAGACGGTGCGTGACCCCCACGAACACATTGCCCGGCTTTGCATATTTCTCCTTCAGATACTGAGCCACAGTCTCAGCCAAAGTAGTGTCGCCGGTCTTGTCCCCCTGAACAATCTCACCTGACTGTTTGGAGACTATGATAATATGATTGTCTTCGTAAAGTACCCGCATCACATACTCATGCCGCCGTCAACAGACAGCACCTGACCGGTAATATATGACGACTGGTCTGAAACAAGGAACAAGGCCGCCTTGGCGATCTCATCAACCTGAGCGCCACGCTGCATAGGTATGCCCTTACACCATTCCTTCAGTCTGTCTTCATCAATGCCTGCTGTCATTTCTGTCAACACAAACCCCGGAGCAATGACATTTGCACGAATGCCACGTGAAGCCAGTTCCTTCGCCACAGACTTTGTAAGCCCAATGAGACCGGCCTTTGAAGCCGCATAATTTGCCTGACCGGCATTACCGTGCAGCCCTACGACCGAAGAAACTGAAAGAATCACCCCGCTTCTCTGACGCATCATGATTGGGGTACATGCCTTAATGAAGTTGAAGGCCGATTTCAGGTTGGTGTCTATAACGGCATCCCACTGCTCTTCATTCATACGCATAAGAAGACCATCCCTTGTAATGCCAGCGTTGTTGACAAGAATATCTATGCGTCCGAAATCCGCCTGAACCTGTCCGACCATCTCGGAAACCGCATCAAAATCTGCCACATCAAGTCTGTATCCTCTGGCCATTATTCCATCGGACTTCAAATCAGTCTCCAAAGCGTCAGCCTTTTCAACACTGTTCAGATAAACGAAAGCTACATCAGCACCTTCTGCGGCAAAAAGTTTTGCCATTCCATAACCGATGCCTCTTGTCGCTCCTGTAACCAGTACCTTTTTTCCTGTAAGTAGTCCCATATGCTGTTTCCCTCTATTTCTGATCATTACATCCAAGCGCACCGAAAATAAGTTTCTGCGCCTCAGCTCTCATCTCTTCACGCGTATTGCCCTGCCATATCTTTCCTCTGATGTAGGGAACCTCAAAACCGCGCATGCAGTTATGAAGTATCGTCACTGTACGCCTTACGTTTGTCACGTTGAACACCCCCTCAGTTTTACCGGCAGTAATTATCTGCATCAGGAGACACTTCTCCTTAGTGTCAAAACTTTTTCTGAAATGTTCCAATCCCCAACTGTTTCTGAAGAAGGCCGATCTCAAAGTACCGTTCCTGTCAACCATATCCTTCAGAACCCTGAAGCGGCCGAACACGAATTCGACAATTTTCTGTTTGACAGGAATATTCTGTTCTGCTATCTCAGTAAGCTGCTCAATGATCTTGTCAGTCTCATAGTTTATTACAGCCTGATAAATCTCGACCTTACTGTCAAAATAACCATATAATGTACGACGGCTTAAGCCCGATGCCACAGCAATGTCAATCATTGTCGTTTCATCAAAGCCTTTGTGCACAAAGACGTCCTTTGCCGCTTGAATCAGCTGAAGCCTTGTCTTGGGGTTCTCCATATCCGTTTACAAAAGTACTAAAAATGTGTAATAAGCCGGATAAATATCAGAAAAGACTTGCCTGTTCCGTTTCAAAGGACTACTTTTGCACTTGAAAACATCGCGGAGTGGAGCAGAGGTAGCTCGTTAGGCTCATAACCTAAAGGTCGGAGGTTCGAATCCTCCCTCCGCAACTCAATCGAGTAGGAGGAAAACAAAAGTAGTTTTCTTCCTACTTCGTTTTCCGACCTCTCACGGCTCAGTCGATATTTAGTGGGGGCTGAAGCCATCAGTGTCTGTTTGAAAGTTATACTTTTGGCTTCTCAAACAGACTATAATGGAATCAGTATTATTAG
>JAGHSY010000001.1 GCA_018065615.1 Candidatus Colenecus caballi
AAACATATTGAGGGTGACATTACCATCGAAGAAGCAAAAGAGCTGATTGACTCTTATTACAAATCGGCTGATGGCCGAAAGTTTGTTGAGAATGACAGAACCGAAGAAGCCGACAAGGTGTCGGCCCGTATCACGGAGATTCTGGCGGAGAAGACGTTTTCGTTTACTCCGGCCCAGTTGACTTCCATTCACCGAAGGCTGTTCAATGGTATCTACAAGCTGGCAGGTCGTTTCCGTGACTACAACATCACCAAGAATGAATGGGTGCTGGGTGGCAAGACGGTTTATTATGCAAGTGCCGACACGATTAGTGATACGCTTGACTACGATATGGGACAGGAACGTGAGTTCAGCTATAAGGATATTAATGTGGACGAAGCCATCAGGCACCTTACCCCTTCTGCGCTAACCTGTGGCAGGTGCATGCTTTCTGTGAAGGTAATACCCGCACTACGGCAGTATTCATGATAAAATACCTGCGTACACTGGGCTTCAATGTGGTGAACGATGTGTTTGCCGAGAACTCCTGGTATTTCCGCAATGCTCTTGTTCGTGCCAACTATTGCGACCTGACAAGGGGCATAACTGAAACGACTGTCTATTTGGAACGATTCTTCCGCAGTATGCTGTTGGGAGAACAACATGATTTGAGAAACAGAATCATGCATGTGGATTGGGGTAAGGTAAAGGAAAATGGCGTTCAAAGTGCAAATACAGCTGAAGAACCGACTCCAAAGTGCAAATATTGCACTTTGGAAGAAGCAGCACTACTCCGTATAGTGCAAAAAAATCCTACCGCAACGCAGAAAGACATAGCCGCTGAAATAGGAAAATCTGAAAGAACCGTCAAGACGATTACCGTCAACCTGCAGAAGAAAGGTATTCTGCAAAGAGTGAACGGCAAGCGTAATGGTCGCTGGGAAATAACCGACAAATGAGAATTTGTCCAATTACCGGAATTGATTGTAACTTTGCAGCATGGAAAAACAGGAAAGGCCGTTCTCGCTCCCGCACTTCACATGGTGGGACTGGTTCCTCATATCAGGTTTCATAACCGTCAGCGTCATTGTCAGCGTGCTCAAGGGCAATTTCAGCACACTGAGTTTCATTGCAGGCACATGCAGCGTGCTGTGCGTCATATTCGGCGTGAAAGGTCATGTCCTGAATTTCCTGTTCGGTTTCCTGGGTTCCTGCATCCAGGGGTACATGGCGCTGAAAAGCGGTCTGTACGCCAACGCAGCGCTGTTTCTGCTCTATAATGTGCCCATGCAGTTCGTAGGCTGGGCCCAGTGGCGCAAACGTCAGCTGGGCGGCACTGAGGAAGGAATCAGAACCCGCTGGATGACATGGCCGCAGCGCATTCTGCTCATAGCGCTCTGCACAGCATCGGTCTGGGGCATAAGCCGTCTTCTTCTAAAGACCGATGACCCCCAGCCCGTGTCCGATGCCCTGGCCATGACGGTGGCCGTAGGCGCACAGTTCCTGCTCACATTTGCATTCATAGAGCAGTGGTTCATGTGGATTGCGGTCAACGGAGCCCAGATTGTAATGTGGTCCATTGCCGTAACCCGCGGCGTGGAATTCGCACCCATAATGCTTATCCAATACGTTTTTTATACTATGAACTCGATATACGGAATTGTCTTCTGGGCCCGTATGTCAAAGAAACAGTGATATCATGGCATCAAGCAAAGAGAAAACGGTATTCCTGTGCACTGAATGCGGCGCCGACTTCCCCAAGTGGACCGGCAAATGCCCTTCTTGCGGCGCATGGAACACATTGGTCGAAAAGACCTTCAGAACGGCCCCTGCGGCCAAGTCCATTAACCTTGCAGGCAAAAGTGACGCCAGCACATCGGTCCCCCTGAAGGACATCAGGACAACCGAGGAACAGCGCATTGACATGCATGACGGAGAACTGGACCGTGTCCTTGGAGGCGGTCTGGTTCCGGGATCCATGGTCCTTCTGGGCGGCGAACCCGGCATAGGCAAGTCAACGCTTGTACTGCAGACCGTCATGCAGCTGACCGACAGACGTGTGCTGTATGTGTCAGGCGAGGAAAGCGCACGCCAGATCAGGATGCGTGCGGACCGTCTCAGCGGGAACGCATCGGACTCACTTCTGATCCTTTGTGAAACGTCACTTGAGAATATCTACGAACAGATTAAGGACTGCAAGCCGGAACTTGTGGTAATTGACTCAATACAGACAATAAGCAGCGAATATGTGGAATCGTCACCCGGCAGCATAAGCCAGGTGCGCGAATGTGCCGCATCACTGCTCAAGTTTGCCAAGGAGAGCGGCACGCCCGTAATCCTTATCGGACACATAACCAAGGAAGGCAGCATTGCCGGACCAAAAATTCTGGAGCACATAGTTGACACCGTCATACAGTTTGAAGGTGACCAGCACTACATGTACCGCATTCTAAGGCCGATAAAGAACCGCTTTGGCAGCACGGCGGAACTTGGCATCTACGAGATGCTTGAGAACGGCCTGCGTCAGGTAAGCAATCCCAGCGAACTGCTGCTCACTGACAACCATCAGGGCATGAGCGGAATCTCCATTGCCAGCACCGTTGAAGGCGCACGCACATTCCTGATTGAGGTCCAGGCGCTGACAAGTTCGGCCGTATACGGTACCCCGCAGCGCAACTCCATAGGCTTTGACACACGCCGCATGAACATGCTGCTGGCCGTCCTGGAAAAGCGTGTGGGATTCAAGCTGGCCCAGAAGGACGTATTCCTGAACATTGCCGGCGGACTCAAGGTCAATGACCCCGCCATCGACCTGGCCGTAATCAGTGCAATACTGTCAAGCAATCTGGACATCAGCATTGATCCCACAGTCTGCATGGCGGGCGAAGTGGGTCTGTCTGGCGAAATACGTCCGGTCAGCCGCATAGAACAGCGCATATCCGAGGCCCAGAAACTTGGTTTTGAGCGCATTATCATTCCCAGAAACAATGTACACGGCCTTGACACAAAGAAATTCAAGATCAGAATTGTAGGAGTTGGCAAGGTCGAGGAGGCATTCAAAGAACTGTTCGCATAAATGATCAAGGAAATCCAGCTCAGGGTTGAGCCCCAGTTTGCATACAATGAGCAGGTGCTCAAGGAGACCGTCTCACGCCAGTGCGCTCTTGACATACGCACCATAAACGCCGTACGCACCCTCAAGAAGAGCATTGACGCACGCCAGCGCACCATTTTCGTGAACCTGACGCTCAGGGTGTTCGTGAACGAATTGCCGCCAAAGGACGAATTTGAAAGCATTGACTACCGTCCCGTTGACGGCAAGCCCACAGTCGTGGTCGTAGGCGCGGGCCCCGGCGGACTGTTCGCGGCCCTGCATCACATTGAACTGGGCCTGCGCCCCATAGTGCTGGAACGCGGCAAGAACGTACATGACCGCAAGCTTGACATAGCCGCCATTTCCCGAACCCACAAGGTTGACCCCGAATCGAACTACAGCTTTGGTGAAGGCGGCGCCGGCGCATATTCGGACGGCAAGCTGTACACCCGCAGCAAGAAACGCGGCAGCACAGACCGCATCCTGAACATCTTCTGCCAGCACGGCGCCAGTCCTGCCATCCTGTCCGATGCACATCCGCACATTGGCACCGACCGTCTGCCGCGTGTCATCGAGAACATAAGGAACACCATTGTCAACTGTGGCGGTGAGGTCCATTTTGAAACGCTCATGACCGGTTTCGTACTTGATGGCAGCCGCGTCATTGGTGTTGAAGCAACATGCCATGGACAGCAGCAGCGTTTCATAGGGCCGGTCATTCTTGCCACTGGCCACAGCGCACGTGACGTTTACCGTTATTTTGCAGACAGCAGGTTCGGAATTGAAGCGAAGGCGCTGGCGGTAGGATGCCGTCTGGAACACCCTTCGCAGTTCATTGACAGCATACAGTACCACAACCGCAGCGGCCGCGGCAAATATCTGCCCGCAGCGGAATACAGTTTCGTCACACAGGTTGACGGCCGCGGCGTGTACAGCTTCTGCATGTGCCCCGGCGGATTCGTGGTCCCCGCAGCATCAGGCCCGCAGCAGATTGTAGTGAACGGCATGTCACCGTCAGGCCGCAACTCAAAGTGGAGCAATTCAGGCATGGTGGTTGAAACGCGCATTGAAGACGTGGCCAAGTCCGATGAAGACATGCGTGACCCGCTTGTCATGATGCGTTTCCAGGAACAGCTGGAGCGCGACTGCTGGCAGGCCGGCAACATGCGCCAGACCGCACCCGCACAGCGTATGACAGACTTTGTGAACCGCAAGCTGAGTTTTGACCTGCCGGTTTCTTCCTATTCGCCGGGACTCATTTCATCACCGCTGCATTTCTGGATGCCGAAATTTGTAACTGACCGTCTCAAGCAGGGATTCCTGCAGTTCGGAAAGAGCAGCCACGGATTTCTGACATCCGATGCCGTAATGATTGCAGTTGAAACACGCACCTCATCACCCGTCCGCATAGTGCGTGACAGCGAAACGCTCCAGCACATCGGACTTCAGGGACTGTTCCCATGCGGTGAAGGCGCAGGCTACGCCGGCGGCATAGTCTCATCGGCCATTGACGGCGAACGCTGTGCGGAAAGCGCAGCCGCGTATGCCAATTCGCTTGGTCTGTAATTGCTCAGAAAGTGTAGCCCAAACTTATTTTCAGGCATTTGTCACGCTGGTCATAGTTTGCATCGGCCAGTTTTGTGACATTGGACTGGTTGGTCAGGCATGCGTCAAAGGATACAGTTGCAGAAAACTGTCCGAAAAAAATCACTCCTGCTCCAAAATTCCAGTACAGGTTGAAAATATCAGTCTCCTTTGGGGCATCCGGGTCTGTATTGTCAGTAATTGTCTTTTCACCGTCAACCCATGAAGTCAGCAGAATCTCATTTGAAATCTTATTGGTATATTCCAGTTCTCCGGTTCTCTTTCCGTTGTAGTTGCAGGTAGCCCTGTCCTTGCTGTAACGCGCCATGTAGAAATTGAGCATCGGACCGGTAAACACGAACACCCCAAGATAGCCGTGGGGACGATATGTATAACGTGCATTGACCGGAATCTGCAGAGAATGGGAGTACAGCACATTGCGGACCTTGCATTTCATACCGCCGGCAGCCTTAAGTGTCCTGACTGCATTGTCCACATAATCCCGGTATTCACCCTTCTCCATACCCAACGGATAAGAACTGGCCAGAAACTGATAGGTCAGCCCCGCCGTGACACTTGGATAATAGCGTCCGTCAGAAAAATCATAGCGCACTGTCGGCCCCACATGGAAGCCGTTCATACCGCACTTCTGAGAATCACCACCCCCACGTCTGCCTGTGAACACGGTTTCTTTCAGCCAGCTGTGGTCATATCCGGCCTCAACGCCCAAGTTAATGATATTCTGAGCCATAACAGCACCGCATCCAAACAGGGCGGCTACAGAAAGCAGTATTCTCTTCATCATGACAGGTTCAAATTTCCAAAGTCATTGTAAACATAATCAAATTCTTTCGGATTGACGGCATAATCATTTAAAAACAGATTCTTGGACCGGCAACTAAAGGTTATTTCGGGAACAAAGATTATCTTTGCAACCATAATATTTTAAGCATATCATGTTACGCATTGGACTCATTGGAACCGGAACGGTTGGCGGCGGAGTAATCGCCATAATTGAACAGAAGAAAGCCGAATACAGGGAAAAACTTGGAATAGACCTGGAACTTGCATGCATCTGCGCCAAGACCGATGAAGAAGTGGCCCCCTACAAGGCAAAGGGCTACAAGGTCTCTACTGATGCCGATGCCATGATTGCAGACCCCACAATCGACGTCCTGGTTGAACTGGCCGGCGGCTACAACATGCCGCGCAAGTGGATTCTGGCCGCGCTCAATGCAGGAAAGCACGTAGTAACAGCAAACAAGGCCCTGCTTGCAAAATACGGCCACGAAATATTCCCTCTGGCAGCAGAAAAGGGACTTCATGTCCTGTTTGAAGCCGCAGTAGGCGGTGGCATACCCATCATACGCAGTCTTCAGGAAGGTCTGGTAGGATCGACCGTAGAAAGCCTTAGCTGCATAATCAACGGCACCTGCAACTATATCCTGAGCCGCATGACCCAGGAAGGTCTGGACTTTGACACAGTCCTGAAAGATGCGCAACGTCTTGGCTTTGCCGAAGCTGACCCCACCTTTGACATTGAAGGAATTGACTCGGCCCACAAGACCGCCCTGCTTGCAAGCCTTTGCAGCGGACACCGCGTTGACTTTGAAAAGATTCACGTTACCGGCATTTCCAAGATAACCGCACAGGACATTGCCATTGCAAAGGAACTTGGATGCTCCATCAAACTGTTAGGAATATATAACCGTGAAGGTGACAGGGTCGATGCCCGCGTACACCCGTGCTTTGTACCCCAGGACCACCTGCTGTCAAGCGTCAACCGCGTACTCAATGCCGTCTACCTCAAGTGTGACAATCTGGGTGAGACCCTGCAGACCGGTGCAGGTGCAGGCCGCATGCCGACCGCCAGCGCAGTCGTTGCAGACCTTGTCTCTCTGGCACGCTCAATTGACACCGGCAGCCGCGCCGCCCTGCCCATGGGCTGGTTCAACGTTGAAAACTCTGCAACTCTGGTTCCAATTTCAGAAACCGCAGCCCGATACTATTTCCGCATTACTTCACGTGACGAACGCGGCGTGCTGGCAAAGATTACCGGCATCCTTGCAGAAAACAACATCTCAATCGAGACCATCATCCAGAAGAACGTCAACGATCCGGGCAAGGTTTCAATAGTTGTAATCACTGAAAAGATTCAGGACTGCAAGGCCACCAAGGCAGTCGACGCCATCAACGCCCTGCCGGAAATTGTTGAAAAGAGTCAGGTAATACGTTTCCTGGCATAATTCCGTAACACCAAATGAAAAATCCGGACCATCTGGCCCGGATTTTTCATTTGTGTGTACCTACCGCTGCGGTCGGCGGCAGCTGATGGTTGCGGGCATCGGTTGCAATGGCCACAGCCTGAGCCAGTTCCCGGAATGCCTGACCGACTATTGTATCGGGCTCAAGGGCTACGGGAACGCCGTTGTCACCACCTTCACAGATGCTCTGCACAATTGGAATCTGCCCCAGCAACGGAACATGCATATCCACAGCAAGACGGGCACAGCCGCCCTTGCCGAACAGATAATATTTGTTTTGCGGGAGTTCTGCGGGAGTGAACCATGCCATATTCTCAACAAGTCCAAGAACCGGCACGTTAACCTTTTCATTCTTGAACATGTCAATACCCTTGCGCGCATCGGCAAGAGCCACCTCCTGAGGTGTGCTGACAACGACAGCACCGGTAATGCCAAGTGTCTGTACCAGAGTCAGATGAATGTCACTTGTTCCAGGAGGCATATCGATTACGAAATAATCCAGATCACCCCAGTTGGCATCGGCAATGAGCTGCTTCAGGGCATTGCTGGCCATGGCACCACGCCAAAGTACAGCCTGTTCGGGATCAACGAAGAATCCTATGGAAAGCAGTTTTATTCCGTATTGTTCAACCGGTACAATCAGGTCACGTCCGTCTATGGTCTCGGCAACGGGACGCGCATCCTCGACCTTGAACATCTTGGGCATTGAAGGTCCGAAAATGTCAGCGTCAAGCAGACCTACCTTGTACCCGATACCGGCCAATGCAACTGCCAGGTTGGCGGCAACAGTTGATTTGCCCACTCCGCCCTTTCCGCTTGCCACGGCAATTATGTTCTTGACGCCCGGAAGCAGTTCGGGGTCTGCAGGACGCGGGGCCTGACGTGTCTTGACCTTGATGTCAACTTTCACATCCTCTCCGGCCTTAAGCTTTATTGCCGTTTCGGCCGATTTCAGAATGGACTTCATGAACGGGTCTGTGGGTTTCTCGAATATGAGCGAGAACGAGACACTGCTGCCGTCAATGCGTATGTCATCCTCAAGCATTTCCATTGCAATAATGTCCTTGCCGGTTCCGGGATAGCGCACCGTCCCAAGCGCCTCCTTTATAAGATTCGGATATAATGTCATAACAGACTCTATTTGCTTGTTTTTGAGCCGCTGCGGCTGTAGCGGCCGTAGCTGCGGTAATCATCCATCTCTATTTCAACATCGGGCTCAGTCAGTTCACCGTCCTGCGGCAGATTGAACACAATGTACTTTATTGTCTTGCCGCGGTCAAGCCACTGCTGTTCATAATGGGTGCGTATGGACAGTATGTGGCCGGCATCACCGCTGGCATACAGGTCATCGGTCCTGAATTCCACCGGAAGGGCATTGTGGTCCACATTGGCGCAGGTGTATGTGTACATGAAACCGCTGTCGGTCTTGAGGTGAATCTTGCCGCCCGGCTTGAGAATCTTGCGGTAACGCTCCAGAAAATAGGTCGATGTAAGGCGCTTGGTGGCCTTTTTCATCTGCGGATCCGGGAACGTGAGCCATATCTCGCTGACCTCGCCGGGCGCAAAGAAACGCTCAATAAGTCCGATGTCAATCCTAAGGAAAGCCACGTTCTTCATGCCGGCCTCCAGTGACATCTTTGCACCGGTCCACATGCGTGCGCCCTTAATGTCAATGCCAATGAAATTGCGGTCGGGATACAGGCCGGCCAGGCCGACGGTATATTCGCCGTGACCGCATCCCAGTTCAAGAATTATTGGCCCGTCATTATGAAAGAAGGAGCTGTTCCAGCAGCCCCTCATTTCAAAAGGAATCACTTCCCTGTATGAACAGGCCGGTTCGAAGACATGCGGAAATGCCGCCATATCAGCGAACTTGGCCAGTTTCCCCTTTCCCATAATCTTTTTGTCAGTCGAGTTCAATCTCCGTTGTCCAACCGTATGTGTCAGGATCAACGCCATACTGAATGCTGCGAAGCTTGTAATAAAGGGCTCTAAGCTTCGGACCGGGTTCTCCGGTCTCTGAAATCACGTATGACTTGCCCAGCTCAATATCATCGATACGCTGGATTGGAGCAATGACTGCAGCTGTTCCGCAAGCACCGGCCTCGTCCATTTCAAGCAGCTCCTCAACCGGAACCTGACGGCGTTCAACAGTCATGCCCATGTCCTGGGCAAGCTGCATCAGACTCATGTTGGTGATTGAAGGCAGAATTGATTCAGACTTTGGAGTAATGTATGTGTTGCCCTTAATGCCGATGAAGTTGGCTGCACCGCATTCGTCAATGTACTTCTTTTCCTTTGCGTCAAGATAGAACTCACTTGCATAGCCCTTTTCATGGGCAATGTTGTGCGCATACAGACTGGCTGCATAGTTGCCGCCCACCTTGTACTTGCCCATGCCAAGAGGAGCCGAACGGTCGTATGAACGGACCAGAGCGTATGCCTGGCCGCCGTTGGAATCGAAACCGCCCTTGAAATAAGGACCGACAGGCATGACGAACATGAGGCACATGTATTCCTTTGCAGGCTTTACGCCAATCTCAGCACCGGTACCTATAAGCAGAGGACGGATATACAGAGATGCACCTGTATGATATGGAGGAATGTAATCCTTGTTCAGTTTAACTACCATCTTCACCATTTCACAGAATGTTTCAACCGGCAGTTCCGGCATCATGGTAGCACGGCATGTCCTCTGCATGCGCTTTGCGTTCTCATCCATGCGGAAAACACGGACAATGTCATCGGCACCGCGGAAAGCCTTTATGCCTTCAAAGCACTCCTGACCGTAATGCAGACAAGTGGCGCCAATATGAATAGGGAAATACTCAGAGTCTGACTTTTCAATCTCACCCCATTTTCCATCCTTGTAGGAGATTCTCACGTTCCAATCGGTCTTCATGTAACCGAAGGGCAAATTAGCCCAGTCAAGTTCTTTCATCAGCGTATTAATTTAATTAGGCGCGAAATTACTCAAAAATTGGTTTAATTTTGCAGGCGTCATGGAAAAAGAAAAAGAAATATCACGCAAAATCAGGCTGATACGCTTCATTGTACTGTCCATTGTCCTCTACCTCATTTCCGATTTTACAGGCCGATGGTTCATTCCTGAAGGGTTGGATGTTCCGGGAATGTTCCTTGCCCTGATCTGGGTGCTGTGCTTTCTCAATGGTGCATTCATGTTCTACGCATGGCGGAAACTGGAACGCAAATGGCTCAAATGGACTGTTGCCATAATCTGGGAAATAATATTCATTGCACTTCTATACATCTGCAAGTTCTATGAAAAGGGCGGCAGCGGACTCATCGGACACAAGATTTCAGTCACCCTGATGCCACTCATCGGATTTCTTGTTGAAGGCGGAGTCACGGCATTCATCCGCTGGTACGGAAAACTCATAAAACGGGTATTCCACCTTGACAGCATTCGCAGCGGAGTGTTTGCAGCCTTCATGCTCATTCCCGTCATTCTTGCCGTACTGCTTTTCATAGGCGGCTACAGGCTTGCCGGAACATTGTCTGACAAGGGAAAAGATCTTGAGCAGTTTATTGTTGAAGGTGAAGTCAACCACAATACAGACCGCCGTGAACCTGTCCGTCAGTACGACCGTCTGTTCAACGACCTGAATGACACTCAGCTTGAGGCTGCCAGGGCAAACGGTCTTTCCAGTCCAATAAAGTCCGATGAAGTTGAAAACAACCGCAAACTGGTCCGCATAGAATCGAACCGTTACTATGAAGTGGACAAACTTACCCACTCCATGCCATACCTTGTCCCAAAAGCCGCAGCATTGCTTGAAGACATGGGGCGTGCCTTTCAGGATTCTCTGTTCAACCGCGGCTACAACCGCAATCACAGGTTTACCGTTACAAGTGTCCTGAGGACGGAAGAAAGTGTAAAACAGCTACAGAAAACCAATACAAATTCAACCGTCAATTCCTGCCACTGCTACGGCACTACGATTGACATTTCATATTTCACCTTCCAGACCCCTGATGCCGGCAAGACTGCATCTGTTGACAAAATGCGCCAGATTCTTTACCAGGTAGCGTATGACATGAAAAGACAGGGCCGTTGCTATGTGAAATATGAAAAGCAACAGACCTGTCTTCACATTACGGTCCGATAATCTTATCTGTCAACGGAAAAGGACCGGTCAGTGTCTTTCATGGCTAAAACGAATGGTCTGTCGTGCCCGCCCATTCATCCATGACACTCACCCTGAATGCTGATTCCGTCATGGGTGCGGCAAACATCTCGCCACTGTATCTTGTTATGTAATTCCTTGTTACCGGAACATTTTCCAATACTATTTCCTTAAGTGACGCATCACCGTTCATGGCTGTTATGGTCATCTTCAGTTTGTCATTCTTGATGAAAGTATAGACATCATAATCCTTCACTCCAGGTTCAACGGCTATCATCTCTGTAAGTTTGTTGTCCTTGCAGCCCAGTCCGGTAGTAGCATCAAGTGTACAGCTGCCGCCTGTGTAATAGAATTTGAACGTTGTAAGTTCCGATGGCAGTTCGTTATCAAGCAGACTGAGCTGGAACTTTGCAACCACACGTGACAAAGACAGGTCAAAGTTGGAATTTGACTTGCTGATTTCAATCTCATCAAAGAAAAGGAATGTGTCTGTCATCTTCTGTCCGTTCGAATTTGACTTGAACTCAATTTCTTTCGGCTTGGTCGTAGTCGGATGGGCTGCCGCATTGTGCGCAAGTACCATAAGCTTGTAGCGTCCCTCCTCCAGCGTTGCTGAAAAGGTACCGAAATCGGCATCCGTACTCTTCTGATTGACATAGGTAATCCTGTTCAGCAGTGAATCACATGAATACACCGCAAAAGTAATCATACTGCAGCCAAGTTCTGAACCCGCTCTGGTCTGTACTGCTGCAAACGGCAGCTGCTCCAGTCTGGAAACATGGAACGAAACCGGAATACCGGTCTGTTCCGGTTCTGGAATCTCATGGATTCTTTCTGTACAACAAGTCAAAGACAACAACACACACAAGTAGGAAAATGATTTCCTGATTAAAGATTTTCTGTTCATGGTTTGTAAAAATTGGTTTTAGGTTTACGGCTGCAAGTGTAAGGCTTTCAATTCAAGCCGCTGCATACAAATTGTAAAAAGAAAAGGAGAGTGACCAAAATAGGCCACTCTCCTGAATAAATTTTGTCTTTCGGAATAATTGCAACCCCAGATCAATACTGGCGGAAGTTCCACTTGCAGTTCACGTTGTTGAAGTCAAACTTGCCAAGTGTTGCATTTGAGTCACCTGCTGACATAAGGCAAAGGGGCTCGCTGCAACCGGGAACAGCCTTAGGCATGAGACGGTAAGTACCATCTGTGAGCTGGTCAACACGCCACATCTGCTCAGGAGCACCTGTGAATTCAGGAACTGAAGTCAGTGACTTGTTTTCAGCAGCTGCAAGAGCACGGTTTGTACCGGCTATTACAATCTTATAATAAGGTGCACCAAGGGTACCTTCTTCAAGAGCTACAAGCTCCCACTTCTGGTTGGGACGGAACTGGTAGTCGCAGACGCGGATGTCAATGTTGCCTGCAGGCCAGTTTCCAATAACGTCTTCAAGCTTCTGGAAAGCAACCTGGGTGTTGGCCTGCTGCTGTCCGCCGCCACCGAACATACCGCCCATGCCACGGCCGCCGCCAAGACGGACGTATTCAGTAGCAAGTTCAAGAGCATAACCGCGACGCTCTGATTCAATTTCATAGACACCGTTCTTCACGTTGTAGCCTGCCTCGGGCCAGCCGTTTCTCCATACGATAGGAAGAATGGCCAGAGTGCTGCGGCCTGACATTGAATAGTCAGCCTCCCAGTGGAATGACATCTTTTCAACGCCTTCCTCAATGATGGTACGGCCAAAGTGACCTGCACCTGCATATCCGTCACGGCAGCCAAGAACCATCTTTCCACCGCCTTCAACCATGTCACGGCCTACGTTGTCAATGAAAGGACCGGTAGGGCTCTTTGAGCGGCCGCATACAATGTTGTAAGTTGAGTTCACACCGTCGCAGCATGTGCCGTGTGTACCCAGCAGATAATAGTAACCGTCATGATAAATCATGTCCGATGCCTCACAGTCAACTGCAACGTTGATGTCTGCTGCCAGAGTGTCAAGGCGTTCACCTGTTTCAGGGTTAAGTTCGCAAACGCGGATAAAACCGAAATATGTGCCGAAAGTAACGAACAGACGGCCTTCGGGGGTCAGGATAAGACCGGCGTCAATGGCGTCACAGTCCTCATCGGTCAGTGAATAGGCTACAGTCTTGCGTTCTGCAGCTGCGGGGAAGCCGTAGTCAGGTGAACTGGGATCCAGAGTCTTTGCCCAGCAGGTTACAATTGTTCCTGCATGACCGCCTCCAAGACCGCCACCGGTTGTTGAATAGGCAAGAAGATAACGGTCGCCAATCTTGAGCATGTCAGGAGCTGCACCGACATTTGCAATACGCTCACCGTTGGTCCATACCCAACCGTCTTCTGAAACAAGGCCTGAACCGCCTGTTCCCCATGTGTAGTACTTGCCGTTGCATTCTGCTACTGTAGCCGGATCGTGGATGAATGGAGCACCGATCTGAGCCTGAACTGTTTCAGCCACCATGACTGAAGCAAGGGCCATAAGGCCAATCTTGAATATAGATTTCATATTGCTTTCAAATTTTTACTTGTTGGTGATGGTGATGTTCTTGACGATTGAACCGTCTTCATTGTAGAAGCGGCAGCACATGTCGCTCATACCCGGGCCATTGATGACAGCGGCGCGGACAATGTTCTTTCCTTTCTTGAGAGTGATGCGCTGTGACATGCCGTCATCAGCGACCATACGGCGGTCTGCCTGAAGAGTCAGGACCTTCTCACCGTTAACCCACCATATTGAAGATGCGTTTGAACCGGCTGCCAGGAACACTGTCATGTCCTGATCGCAGTTGATGACAGTAACGGCATTGAAGATCAGACCATAACCGTTCTTGTCCTCACGGACTCCCTTGGCGAAACGGATAAGTTTGATATTGAAGAGCTTGCTGTCAATTGCATGCCACTTCAGGGTCTGCTTTACAGTTGCGGGAGCTGCCGGCTGAGCCTGCTGCTGTCCGCCAAAACCGCCAAAACCGCGACCGCCTGCACGGGGAGCTTCAGATTCAACTTCTACGGTAGAACCGATGACAGGAGCTGCATTTGCAAACTGTCCGGGGAAATACTCCTTGGTCAGTTCTGCAAGAATATAGCTGTCTGTAAATACTGTATTGCCACTGTTAGGCTTGTTGATAGGTTCAAGAAGAGACCAACGGCGGATGAAACCCTTTTCATCGGGGGTTGCAGGAGCTGCATTCTCATCAAGCTCTACAAAATACTGGTCATACTCAACATTCCTGTTAGCAATGCGGTCAGGAGCGACGTCATACTGAACGCCTGCCTGAGCAGCGTCTTCTTCGACTGCGGCCTTCTTTGATGCGCAGCTGCAGAGAACAGCAAGCACTGAGAACGCCAAAATTGATTTGAAGTTTCTGTTCATAGTGAACTTTAATTAGGTTTATAAATAAGAATTAATGATTTTGCGCATTGGCTTGCTAAATTACAAAAAAAAGCGGCCGACCAAAGGCCGACCGCTCTAAAATTTGTCAAATCATCACTTTGAGGGCCAGAAATACTGGAGCATCTGATAAAGTGAACGGCGCCATGTCAGGAATTCATGAGCGGTGTTCGGTGATACGTAACCCATAGCATCGAAACCTGCATCCTTCATTTCCTTGGCAGCAGCCATGATTCTGTCCGGACCTTCCTGCTCACCGCAGCTCATGAAGATCTTCTTGACCTGCTTCTTGTCAGCAATTTCTGACGGAGCGTACTGGCCGCCTGACAGCAGACCGTAGTAACCGAACATTTCAGGACGTGCAAGAGTGATTGAGTGAGTCTCCATACCGCCCATTGACAGACCGGCCATAGCGCGGTTGTCCTTGTTGGCAAGAGTACGGAAGTGTGCATCGACATAAGGTACAAGTTCGTCGCAGAGGAACTTTTCGAAGCCGGCATTGCTGCCAAAGCCACCCATCATGCCACCGCCTGCAGGACGCTGGCCCTGAGGACGTGCGGCACCTGCTGCGGGAGCTGCAGGACGCTGTGCGGGAGCTGCGCCGGCTGCAGGAGCCTGACCTGCGGGACGTGCAGGACGTGCACCGCCAAAGCCACCACCCATGCCAGGGCCGAAACCGCCGTTGGTCATGCCGTATGTGCATACTACGATGACGGGCTTGATCTTGCCGTCAGCAATCAGGTTGTCAAGGATAAGGTTGGCGTGACCCTGGGTGAACCATGCGGTCTCGTCCTCACCCCAACCGTGCTGCAGGTACAGAACCGGGTACTTGACATCGGCCTTGTCAGCGTGGTATGTAGGAGGAGTATAGACGAATGCGCGTGCAAGTTCGTTGCGGCTTTCTGACCATACAAGAATCTGCTGTACGAATCCGTGCGGAATGTTGCGCTCGGCATAGATGTCCTTGTCAGCGTTGGTGGGAATTTCAATACCGCTCTCCCAACGTGTTGAACCATAGTAGTTGTTTGTGCCGGGGTCATTGAATGTGCCGCCGTCAATTGTCAGATGATAGTAGTGGAAACCTTCAACCAGAGGTGCACTGGTAGTACCGGTCCAGTAGCCGTCTTCACCCTTTACAAGGTCTGTGCCGCCGCGTGTGCCGCCAAGACCCAGACCTACTGACACTGACTGTGCGTTAGGAGCCTGAATGCGGAAACGTGCGTAACCCTGTGAGTTCACCATCGGGTACTGCTGGCCCGGCTGGTTCATTTCTGAAGGAACAAAGTCCTCCTTGATTTCAGCGTTCTGTGCTGCACAGAAACTTGCAGTAAGAGCTGCAGCGCTGAAAAGTGCAATAAATTTCTTCATTTAAGTTATAATTAGGTTATTTGAAGCAAAGCTGTACAAACTGATACAGTGAACGGCGCCATGTGTGCCATTCGTGGGCGGTGCCTTCTGAAATGTAGCCGGTGGCGTTGATGCCAATCTTCTTCAGATTCTCGGCAGCCTCCATGACACCCATGTTCTCCTTGCCGCCGCAGCTCATGAACAGAGCCTTGTTGGTCTTCTTGAAATCGGCATTGTTCTCAAGTTCGCCGGTGTTGAATGTGCCGCCGCTGAACATGCCTACGTATGCGAATGTGGTAGGATTGGCAAGAGTGACTGAATGTGTTGTCATGCCGCCCATTGACAGACCGGCCATTGCGCGATGCTCTGTATCGGCAATTACGCGGTAGTTCTTTTCAACCATGGGAATAATGTCCTTGATGAGTACATCCTGGAATGCGCCGCCCATGCCGAAACCGCCAAAGCCGCCGAATCCGCCCTGACGCTGGCCGCCCTGACGCTGGCCGCCCTGAGGAGCAGCTGCAGGCTGTGCAGGCTGTGCTGCGCGTGCATCCAGACAGTCAATTACAATGATGAACGGAACAGCCTTCTTTTCAGCAATCAGGTTGTCCATGATCTGAGCGGTGTGACCCTGCTCTGCCCAACCGTGCTCGTTCTCACCCATGCCGTGCATAAGGTACAGTACCGGGAACTTCTTGGTGGTGTTGGTGTAATATTCGTTGGGGAAATAGATGTAGCAGTGGCGCATGGCCTGAGTTACCGTTGACCAGTAGTACACCTCATTCATCGAACCCTGCGGAACGTTCTTTACCTGCCAGAAATCCTGGTCGCCTGACGGGACTTCAATACCGCTGCCCCAACGGCTTGCACCATAGTAATACAGGCTGCCCGGATCCGGTACGCTAGCACCGTCAATGTTCAACTGATAGTAGTGGAAGCCCTCGTCCTGAGGAGCGCTGGTGCCTGTCCATACGCCGTTCTCGTTCTTGGTCATGGAATAAATTTTTCCGTCAATGTCAAGGCCGACCGATGTTGCGTTGGGGGCCGATATCTGTGCGCGTACCATGCGCTGTGAATTGACCATCGGATACTGGTGGCCGGACTGGTTGTTCAATGCGGGCTTGAAATCCTCGGTTACATTTTCTGTTACTGAAGGAACGGTGGGATTTCCCTGACCGCGGCCGCCGAACTGCGCATAAGCTGCTGACACTGTGGCAAGAGCCATAATTGAAAGGATGATTTTCTTCATAAGGTTCTGTTGTTTGTTAATTGGTAAATTCGTATTTGAAAGGCAAACATACAACTTTTTCAAAACCCGCCCAAGTCCGATGGCAAAAAAACGGGACAGACATCCGGTTTTCAATTCCGATTCCGCCAAGCCCGGTAACACCCGGCACCGCCACAAGGCCTGTGGCAAGGTCAAGCGTTACTGAAGTGCGTAAAATACGTGCTCTAGTAACAGCAACCTGCCCTACAGCGCTTTTGAGGCCGGTCACCGTTACCGTCTTTGGCAGAATCACCTGCCCCGGCGCCACACCCCGTCCGCTTGCACGGACCTGTTACTGTCAAATTACCAGATATGCAGACAATGTTCTGCGCCATCACCAGTACTGTCTTCCAGTCCGGTGTCACATACTTCTGTTTTTCATCCTGAATATTTGTGTGTATTTTCGGGCCGCAGAATTATAAAATCCACACCAGAATCACAACTATTTCAAGGACATATTGGCACCGCTATCTTGCAATCAGGCTGCGGGCCTTGTCCTGCAGTTTCTCAAGGTGCCTTATCCGGTTGGCATCACTGGGATGGGTGCTAAGGTATTCGGGAACGGACTGGGCAGTAGCCTGGGACATGCGGGTCCACAGCGTGGTAGCCTGGCTTATGTCGTACCCGGCAATGGCCATCAGGTAAAGCCCTATCTCATCGGCCTCATATTCGTGCTTCCTTGAATACGGAAGCAGGTAGCCGTATTCGCTGCCAATGGAGAAAGCGGCTTCAAACAGGGCCTGCACGTTCTGTGACGTCTTCTGGCCCACGGCCTGGCCGGCAACGGCGCCCACAAGGCTTACCAGAGCCTGCCTGGACATGCGCTCATTGCCGTGGCGAGCAATGACGTGCCCCATTTCGTGCCCCATGACTACAGCCACCAGGTCCGGGGTGTCCAGCACCGGCATTATGCCCTCATAGAACACCACGCGGCCGTTTGGAAGGCAGAACGCATTGGCCTGGCTGTTCTTTACCAGATCAAAGCTCCAGGTAATCCCGTTCAGCACATCGGACTGTCCGGTTGCGGTAAGATATGCCTGCAGGGCGGATGTCATGCGCCGTCCCACCTCAGTGACCGTGACCGTGCACTTTGTGTCCGATGAACGGACCGATGCGGCCATGAGCTGCGAATACGACTGGTCCGACAGGCTGAAAATATCAGTGTCAGAATACAGCAGCAGCCTGTTGCGTCCCGTGAACGCAACGGTGCTGCATGAAATGACTGACAGCCCCAGCAGGACTGCCGCCAGCACATTAATCTTCCGCTTCCAGAATCCTGCGGACTTCTTCATCGGTCTCATACAGCTTGTCCTTGCAGAACTTTATCAGGGTCTGCGCCTCCTTGAGTCTGTCCGATATCATGTCAATATCCAGCTTTCCACCTTCAATCTGGGCGACTATCTCTTCCAGACGTTTCATTGCCTCTTCGTACTTCATAATAATTGTGTTTTGAAATGGTTTATCTTACTTCACTCTCTATCTCTCCGTCCCGCAGCACAGTCACAATGACACTGCCCTTCTTAAGGTCTGCAGCACTGCGCACCGTCTTTCCGCCGCATGTGGTCAGACTGTAACCGCGCCCAAGAATCAGCTTGGGGTCAGCCGCCGCCAGGGACTTTTCCATAAGTTCAAGCTTATGTGAATTGCCGGCTATCAGATTCTTTAGTCCGATGCCAATCCTGTTCCACGAATTCTCCAGCACATGTTCCTGTCTGACTTTAAGCAAAGCGAACAGTGACGGCAGTTTCTGTGACAGCAGCTGCATTCGCTGCTTTTCCCGCACCATGCGTTCCCTTACGCAGTCACCTGTGCGGCGCGTCAGGTCCTCAAGAGCCATGGCCGTGTCATACACCCTGCTTATCAGGAATTCCGCTGCGGCGGTCGGCGTCTTGACCTTGGCAAAAGAGACCAGGTCACACACCGTGTCGTCACGCTCATGCCCTATTCCGGTAATGACAGGCAACGGGAAATTGGCTATGTCCGATGCCAGAGTGTATGAGTCGAAACAGCTCAGCTCACTTACCGCACCGCCGCCGCGTATGATGACCACCACATCGAACTTGTCACGCACGCGGGCAATGGCATTCAGGGCGCTTGAAACGCTGGCCTCCACCTGGTCACCCTGCATGAGCGCGGGGAACAGGCGGCAGTAGAACCTGAAGCCGTACATGTTGCCTTCCAGCTGGTTGCAGAAATCACCGTACCCGGCAGCGGTGGCGCTTGACACAATGGCAATGCGCTGCGGCAGAAGCGCCAGTTCAAGACTGCGGTTCAGGTCAATCACCCCGTCTGCAGTCAGCCTGGCAATGATCTCCCTGCGGCGGCGCGCCATGTCACCCATAGTGTAGGTGGGGTCCAGATCATGCACCACAAGTGAATACCCGTACATTTCATGGAAAGTCACCGTGACCTGCAGAAGCACCTTCATTCCCACCGCAAGACGCTGTCCTGTGGCATATTCGAACTTGGGTCTGAGCTGCATCCACGTGCTCTTCCAGATATTGGCCTTGGCCTTTGCCAGGAATGTCCTGCCCGATTCGTCCTTCTGGACCAGTTCCAGATAGCAGTGTCCTGGGCCGGAACTGCTCATGCTGCTGATTTCGGCCTGCACCCAGTATGCGTCGGGCATGGCAAACTGCAGCGTGCTTTTCACACGGCCGTTCAGCTCAAGTAATGTCAAAGTCTCCATAGTATATATTTAAAGGTACTGATTTATTCCTCTCTGTGATGCGATGAGCGCCCCTCCGACCACGCGGTCGCCCACATAGAACACCGCATACTGGCCCGGAGTTACAGCGCTGGCCGGCTCATGGAAACGCACCAGCGTGACTGCATCGGACTGCTCTATGTGGCATGGGATTGCCCTGCTGCGATACCTTATTCTGACAGTAAGGTCCTGGTGACTGCCTGAAAGCTGCAGGTCCTGAACAATCATGGCCGTGGATTCAAGCATATCCTGCGTTCCAAGCATGACAGTGTTCTTTGCAGCGTTTGTCTTGAGCACATAGCGCGGCGAACCGAAAGCAACCGCCAGCCCCTTGCGCTGGCCTACAGTGTAGAACGGATAGCCCCTGTGCGTGCCAAGCACATGCCCTTCTGAATCCACGAACTTGCCCGTCCCTATGCGGCCGTCAATGTCCGGAAAACGTGCCCGCAGCCAGTCGCGGTAGTCATTCTCTATGAAGCATATCTCCATGCTCTCACCATCACGGGACTTGAGTTCCATGCCACGTTCCGACAGCCAGCCGCGCACCTGCGTCTTGGTCATTCCGCCAATGGGGAAAATTATCCGCGCCAGCATGTCCTGACTGAGTTTCCACAGGAAATAGCTCTGGTCCTTGGTGCGGTCTGCGCCACGTACTATATGAAAGCGGTTATCATAATGTTCAATGCCGGCATAATGTCCTGTGGCAACCTTCTCACAGCCAAGACGGTCAGCCCACTCAAGCAGCACGCGGAACTTGAATCCGGGATTGCACTCTATGCATGGGTTAGGCGTGAGCCCGTCCAGCCATGCGCCGGCAAAAGGCGCGGCAACGTCACGGTCAAAAGACGCGCGCTCATCGGCCACATAATGTCCGATGCCTGTCCTGGCGGCCAGACTACGGGCCTCAAGTACATAATCGGGCTCATCCTGCCCGGGTCTCAAACCGCGGTCGGTATTGCGTATGGTCAGGCCCAGGACCTCATGGCCCTGCTCCTTCAGCATCATGCACACCGCAGTGCTGTCAATGCCGCCGCTCATTCCGACCAGAACTCTCATTATTCAGCCTCCCTGTCAATATGGCATATTACAAGAACGTCACCTTCAAGAATCACACTGCTGCCGTTCGGAATGAAATCCTTCTCCCCGCGGCGTATCATGACCACCAGACCGCGCTTGGGCTCGTCATAATCCATCAGCCTCTTTCCCACCCACGAACTTGTGGACTTTATGGTATGCTCCTCAAGATAGGTGTGGTCATCTTCAAAGCTCTTGGTTATTATGACCACCATGTCACCGGCCTGCAGACAGGTCTCTCCGTTCGGGAGCAGTTTCTTTCCGTCACGCAGAACCATGGCAATGAGAATATTCTTGGGCAGTCCCAGATCCTTGATCTTCTTGCCGTTCCAGGTGCTTGACTCCTTGATTCCAATGCGTCCGAACTGCATGCCGCTGTTCTCGTTGTAGTCGTTGAACGTCTTCATGACATCCTCGCCGTCATCGGTCATGTCCAGCTTCTTTGCCACAAACGGAATGAGTGTGCCCTGCAGCGAAATTGACAGCAGGACTATGCAGAAGACCACATTGAACAGCGTGTCGGCAAAGTCCGATGATATTCCGCCCGTAGCCATGATTGCGAACACGATCGATGCCGCGCCCCTGAGTCCGACGAATGAAATCAGTGTCTGCTGGCGCAGCCCATACCCCTTTTTCCTCTTGAAGAAGTTCAGCACGGCGTTGACTGCCGCCGGTCGGGCTATGAGCAGCATGAAGGCGAATATTGCCAGTGCCGGCAGTATGACCTTATGCATCATTGCCGGACGCGCCAGGAGACCCAACAGGAAGAATATGAGCACCTGCATGAGACCGGTCACTCCGTCAAAGAACGCCACCAGATTGCGTTTGCTCCTGAGGTCTGCGTTGCCCATTATGATTCCGGCCAGATAGGCGCTCAGATAGCCGTTGCCGCCTGCCAGGTCAGGAATGGCGTACGCCAGCACGGCCACGCCGAACACGAACAGCGACAGGAAATCGGACGACTGGTGTCTCATGCGCTGGAACACCCACACGGCCCCCTTTCCAATGAGCCAGCCGCCCATGGCGCCGAACACAATCTGAGCGAACAGCATCCAGCATATGCTTCCGGCCGATGCCGAGCCCTGATACACGGACAGCATGACCATGGTCAGCATAAATGAGAACGGGTCGTTGCTGCCGCTCTCCACCTCAAGCAGCGGAGCGGTGTTGTTCTTCAGGCCCAGTTTTCTGGAACGCAGTATTGAAAAGACCGATGCGGCATCGGTCGAACCAACGACAGAGCCCATGAGCAGACCTTCCGTCCAGTTCCATCCAAGCGCAAAATGGCAGAAAAGCCCTATGAAAAGTGCTGTCAGCACAACTCCTATGCTTGCCATCAGGGCCGATTCCACCCCGACCTGACGCGCCGTCTCCCAGCGCGTGCCGAATCCGCCGTAGAACATTATGAAAATCAGGGCCACTGTACAGATGTTCTTTGCAAACTCCTGGTCTTCAAAGTGTATGGGGAACAGGCCGTTGTTGCCGAACACAATGCCAAGCACAATGAAGGCAAGCAGTGTAGGCACACCTATTCTGGCCGAAATGTGGTTCAGCCACACGCACAGAAGCGTGACAATTCCGATGAGTATGAGAAATAGCGTCATAGACTGCAAATTTAGTATAAAAAACGAAGGGTTCACCATATCCTGGCAGTCGGGAAGAGCATAAAAATTCGTAAATTTGCGCCGTTATTGAAGGAAAAGCAAATGGCTGAATTGAAAACACCCCAGGAACTGGGAACTGAAAGGATTGGAAAACTGCTCATACAGTATGCCGTGCCGGCTATCATAGCCATGCTGGCATCATCGCTCTACAACATTGTGGACCGCGCATTCATAGGTCACGGAGTAGGCTCCATGGCACTGTCCGGACTGGCCGTCACATTCCCGCTCATGAACCTGTCCGCCGCACTTGGTTCAATGGTGGGCGTAGGTGCCGGAACCATGATATCGCTCAAACTAGGACAGAAAGACCACCGCAGCGCGCAGCTGCTCTTCGGCAACGCCATCACACTCAATGTAATAATAGGTATCACTTTCGGCGGTCTGGCCCTGCTGTTTCTGGACCCCATTCTCAGAGTATTCGGTGCAACTGAAGCCACAATAGGCTATGCCAAGGAATACATGACCATAATCCTGATAGGCAACACCTTCACCCACCTGTACCTTGGCACCAACAGCGTGCTAAGGGCTGCAGGCCACCCGACCAAGGCAATGACCGCCACCATAGGCACAGTGCTGCTCAACACCCTGCTTGACTGGCTGTTCATCATGGTCTTCCACTGGGGAATCATGGGTGCCGCCATTGCCACAGTCATATCTCAGGTCCTTGCCTTCACATGGCAGTGCTTCCAGCTGTCTGACAAGAGCGAACTCATACACCTTGAAAAGGGCATATTCAAACTGAAAGGGGACCTGGTACGCAACATGCTGACCATCGGACTGTCACCCGGACTCATGAATGCGGCTGCATGTCTGGTGGTCCTGCTCATCAACCGCGGCCTTCTGACCCACGGCGGAGACATTGCGGTAGGCGCATATTCAATAATCAACAGCATGGGATTCCTGTTTGTCATGACCGTCATGGGATTCACGCAGGCCATGCAGCCCATTGCAGGCTACAACTACGGCGCACGCCAGTACGGCCGCGTGCTGAAAGTGTTCTACATAACCCTGCTGTGCGGCACCATAGTCACCACACTTGGTTTCCTTATAAGCGAACTTGTGCCAGACGTGTGCATACGCATATTCACCAGTGACGAAGAACTCATTGACATAACCCGCCACGGCATGCGTCTCAACTTTCTCATTTTCCCGCTCATAGGTTCTCAGATAGTCATCTCCAACCTGTTCCAGAGCATGGGCATGCCGGGCAAATCAATCATCATGTCCCTGTCACGCCAGGTTCTCATACTCATTCCCTGCCTTATCATTCTGCCCAGATATTTCGGAATTGACGGCATCTGGTACAGCATGCCTCTATCGGACCTGCTGTCCGTATTTCTTGGCATAATACTCATCATTCCGCAGGTAAAGAAACTCAAAGCAATGACTGCAAATCAAAATAACTGACAATATGGACAAACATTTCGCAATTTGCATCGGACGTCAGTTCGGCAGCGGCGGGCGCACCGTATCACAGATTCTTGCAAAGGAACTGAACATCAGCATCTACGACCGCACACTTCTGGAAAGCGCCGTCAAAGAAACCGGTTTCAGCCAGGAAGTATTTGTCAAGGCCGATGAATCCAGCCGTAAAGGAAAGGGCATACGCTCCCTTTTCATGAACCATCTGGCCGGTTCGCATGAAGCATCGAACTTCATGAGTGACGAATCGGTCTTCGGCATGCAGAGCGACATTATAAAACGCATCCACGAACAGGAGGACTGCATATTCGTGGGCCGATGCGCAGACTATGTGCTGCGTGACAGCGACCGCATTCTGAGCGTCTTCCTTACTGCAGACCGTGAATTCCGCATTGCCCGCCTGGCAGCCCATGACGACACCACCCGCCGTCAGGCCGAAAGCATGATTGATGAAGCAGACCGCAAGCGCAACACCTATTTCAACTACTACACCGGCCGCAAATGGTCCGACCCGTCAAGCTATGACATCTGTCTGAACACTTCGACCATAGGCATTGAGCGCTGCGCCGAAATCATTGCCGGCCTGGCCCGCAGGAAACTGGCAATAGAATGAAACGCATTGGCATTCTGTCCGATACGCACAGCTGGTGGGACGACCGTTACGCCAGCTTCTTCAAGGACTGTGATGAGATATGGCATGCCGGTGACGTAGGTTCGTATGAAATACTGGACCGCCTGTCACAGATTGCCACCGTCCGCGCCGTCTATGGCAACTGTGACGGTCAGGACATAAGGCGCACCTGCACGGAACTGTACCGTTTCCGTGTTGAGGAGGCCGAAATCATGCTCAAGCACATTGGCGGCTCACCGGACCACTACGACCGCAGCGTCCGCGACCAGATTATGCTGGAAAAGCCCGACCTGCTTGTCTGCGGCCATTCCCACATTCTCAAGGTCATGCATGACAGGAAGTTTGACATGCTCTTCATCAACCCGGGTGCCGCCGGCCTGCAGGGCTGGCAGAAGGTCCGCACCCTTGTCAGACTGGAAATTGACGGAAAGGCTTTCCGCAATCTTGAAGTCCTTGAAATCCCCCGGGCCGAGGAAATTTGAGCATCGGATTAAACTTTTGGCAAAATCCTTTATCTTATTGCTGTGAACGGCAAAAACAATGTCTAACTTAAATACTGACTTAAAATGAAAAAGATCTTATTCGCTATTGCAGCACTTATGGTTTCTACCCTGAGCTTTGCACAGGGATTCGGCGGCGGTTTCGGCGGCGGTTTCGGCGGCGGAATGCAGCAGATGAACCCTGAAGACATGGCCAAGCGTCAGGCTGACCGTCTTAAGGAACAGCTGGAACTGACTCAGGTCCAGTACGATTCTATCTTCAACTACTACGTTGCCAACCAGAAGGAACAGGCAAAGCGTCGTGAGCAGATGCAGAACGGCGGTGGCCAGATGCCCGCCGATGGTGACATGCAGGCCATGATGGAGCAGATGCAGAAGCAGCGCGCCGCTCAGGAGGCCAAGCTCAAGTCATTCCTTACCGATGACCAGAAGAAGAAATATGACGCCATTCAGGAAGAGCGTCGCCAGCAGCGCCAGAACGGCCAGGGCGGCGGCTTTGGCGGCGGCATGCCAATGGGCGGATTCGGTGGCGGTGCCCCGATGGGCGGATTCGGCGGCGGTGCCCCAATGGGCGGCCAGGGTGGCCCTCAGGGCGGTGCAGCTCCCCAGGGTTTCGGATTCTGATTTGAACCACAACAGAACAGGAAGAGAGGGTGACTTCGGTCATCCTCTTTTTGTTTGCGCGCAGGTTCAAGCGTATTGTCCCGCCTTCCTTGGGTTTCGCCAAGCCCGGTAACAGTGACCGGCCTTACAAGCGCTGTAGAGCCGGTCACTGTTACTGAAGCAGGTAATTCATGCCCTTCAGTAACACCCATCCCCGCCACAAGCCATGTGGAGGCACTTTGTGTTACCATACTTGGCGAAATCAGGAATCAGCGGATAACAAAAGGAAATCCATGACAACGGCATAAAGGAAATGGTTCAAACCTGTGTATCCGCAAATTTGCCCCACTACTTGATGTATTTCCGCACTTCATCCTCCGGCAACCGGACCAGTGTCACTATCTGGCGCACCGACATCTGGTACGAACGGCGCAGTTCCACAGCCAGTCTGATGCGGTCATTCGCACCAATCCAGCGGGCGCTTCTTTTCCCGAAAAGAGAAAAGCACACGTCCGCAGCTATGGCACGTGCCTCCATATCACTCATAGAAACCCCTCGGACTTTGGCCATCTTAAGTTTGACAGACTCATCCTTCCTGCTGCTGTTTCCAAGAAAGACACGAAAACAGTTCGGCGTGCCGAAAATGCCTTCAAACCGTTCAACATCCACATAGTTCGATGGCAACAGGCAGCCATTGCAGAACAGCCAGTCATCAGGTACGGTCCGCCGGCTCTTCAGCAGCAGGAGCTTTTCTCTTGCTGAAAACGATGAAAATGGAACGGGAGTACCAGGTGAACCATCGGACTCCAACTGCCATATGGGAATATGGTTCTGCGGTCTGAAATACATTGATCCCGTGCCCCACAGATAGTCGTAAGGCATGATTTCTTTCCCGTCCTTTGTTGGTTGGACAATACAGTAAACCGCCACATTGCGCAAATAATCCTGATTAGTAACCGGATACAGGTCACATCTGAAAATGACTCTGTCAACAGTTCCACGCGATTGGGTGACATGATGAACGACCGTACGTTCGTACATCTGTTTGAAACGGACGCATTCCTCCTCAAAACCGAACAGCAGGATATGCGGATGGGTGTCTTCAATTGAAAAAGCCACGACCGATGTCCCGGTATTTGCAGCACAGATACCTACAAGATTGAAAGCGAAAAGAAAATCCGATTCTGACAAGATGAAATCGCGGGCGTCAGCACCATTCGCGAACATGTGGAAATAAGTCTGTTCCTTCATGATATTAAAAATTTGTACGGCCAAAAGTAATGTGTTTTTTTACTATTGGCAAAGTTTAGTATGTGTTTTTTTGCTGCGTAAATTGAGCATTCGCCCGGTTTTGCCAAGCCCGGTAACAGTGGCCGGCCTTACAAGCGCTGTAGTGCCAGTCACTGTTACTGAAGCAGGTAATTTACGCCTTTCGGTAACGATCGCCCCCGTCACAAGCCACGTAAAGACACTGGGTGTTACCGTATTTGGCGAAAGACGAAAAGGCAGTCCGATGACCGCAAAACAGGGCTTTATTCCAGAAGGCCTGCCTCGGTCCACTGGTCGGCCAGGGTCTGGGCGTCGCGGGCGGCAGTGGGTTCATCGACCTCATATTCTGACAGCAGCAGTTCCTTCATGTCCTGGACAGTGAAATCCTTGTCCTGCAGGGCGTTCCACAGAAATGCGGCCGTTGCGTTCATGGAGATGAGCTTGTTGAAATTCACCTGGCCAATGCCTTCGGGGGTGAGTATGTTCTCACCGCAAATCTGTCTCATTTTGAATCCGTTCCTTATTTTCATTTCAGTTTGAGTATTGTTCTTCTATATACAGCCAGCAAAAGACGGCGCACAGGCAGCAGACGGCGCCACAGACGCGCCCTGCGCATGGCCCGCGGTGACCTGCAGTCTTTCTTTTTTCCAGACGGGGTAACCACGAACAGAATCAGGCCGTGGACATCTTCCAACCTGCATTTTTCAGTACCCCTGATATTCCCGTCGCCCATCAGGATGACCTCATTGCCGTTTATTTCAAAAATCCGATGTATCACCCATCGGCCCGGAAGAATCTCCGCAAGGACAATGTCACCCACGGCCAGTTCCCCGGACGGCTTTTCCATTTCCACGCTGTCCCTGTCACCTGTTATGAAAGGAAGCATGCTGGAGCCGCGCACCTTTAAGGTCACGCGCTGCCCGCCGGCAAGAATCAAACTGACCTGGGAGAGCAGAATGTCATTCGGTATGGTCAGAGTCTCCATCATAGGGCAACTGTACTTGAACACAGACGTGCGGCATCGGCATCGGGAAGGCAGTCCAGGACATAGAAAGGTACGTTTTGCAGCACTTTGTCAAATGTGGCAGCCATGCCGTCTGCAATTGACTGCACCTGTCTCATGCCTGAGCTCGATGAGAACAGGGCCGCATACGAATCCAGCACCGGCAGACGGGCAATGCGGTTCTCCTTGCACTGGCGTATGGCAACGAAGGCTCCCGCCGGGGCCTGTTCGTTACGGTAGCACGGCGTCTTGCCGCTCCAGGGGGTACCAAAAACCACAATCTGTCCGTCAGGCATGACACGAAGCACCGGATTGTCATCGTTCAGCAGATGGCAGCCCGGTATGTTCTCAAGCCACATGCGGCTGTGAGTGCTCTTGCCGGTTCCGCTGCGGCCAAGAAAAAGGTACGCCTTACCGTCCTTCACCGTCACGGAGGAATGCAGTTCCAGCGTGTCAAGCGTTGCCGTGCGCATGGCAAACATCAGCATCAGGGCGTTGTCAGCCGGAAAACGGCCGCCCAGGTCCGGGTCCCATGCCTGCAGCTGTCCTTCACTGAAATCCTGAGTTGTCCACAGTTTGTATGACTCTTTTGAAACGGCGGTGGGGAACATGTCAAACAGCCATCCGCCCGCCAGACGGTAAATGTCAATTCTGGGCTCGTCATCCTGCATGGGTGCAACGGCCATGAAGACAGTGCTTTCACCCTTTGGAAGAGACGGAACCACCTTCAGGGAAAACAGCGGGCTGTCACACGGGGCTGTTCTGAACGGAACATAATTGTCCATTCTTTTCCAGACATCGGCATTATCGGCCTCAAAACTGAACGTGTGGCCGGCCACAAGAAAGCACTGTTTCATTCCCCCTGTCTCATTTTTACTGCAAAATTATCAAAATAAGGCAAATATTCACTACGTTTATGACGTGAAACGTATTGCCATTCTTCTAGCCGCCATTCTCTGGCTGCCACTGAACCGTCTCAAGGCCGATGTACCACCTGCATCGGACAGGGCGGTGGACCAGCTCATGCGCTTTTCCGGCAACATACACCAGTTCAATGACATTTTCCCGCAGGAGAAAGTGTATCTGGAATTTGACAATTCAGCTTATTTCCAGGGTGAGACAATCTGGTTCAAGGCATTCGTCACACACGCCACCACACTTAAAAGAGCCCCCAGCAAAGTGCTCTACGTGGATTTGCTGTCACCCGGCGGGATCATTGTCAAACAGCTCAAGCTTAAAGTAGTAGCCGGACAGTGTGACGGTGCGTTCTCACTCATGGACGCATCGACATCACAGGCACGCGGCAAACGCGGCGTACTGAGCTATCCCAGCGGCTTCTATGAAATAAGGGCCTACACGCAGAACATGCTGGATTTCAGTCCTGCCGCCATGTTCTCACGCGTTTTCCCAGTTTATGCGCAACCCAAGAAATTCGGTGACTATGACAATTCAACCGTAATAGAAGAGAAGAATCCTGAAACGCAGCCGCAGCGTGATGACAGTGACGAAAAGACGCGCAGCATCAATGTCCAGTTCTTCACCGAGGGCGGCACACCGGTTGAAGGACTGCCCTGCAACATGGCATTCAAGGCTACCGGCAATGAAGGAGCTGGTCTGGAAGGGCATGTCCAATTAAGGAACAGGCCCGTAGAATACGCAACAGTCCATGACGGCATGGGGTCGTTCCCCTACACCCCCGGCATTGACGCCTCATCGGTCACATTCACGGACAACCTGGGCAATGAGCGGCGCTTCAATCTGCCCAAAAGCGCAAAAAGCGGCTACTCCATGATAGTGCAGAGCAATTCGGACTCTCTGCTCCAGGCCATTGTCTATCACACCGCAGACCGCACAGAATATGAACTTGCCGTATCGGTCTCATGCCGCGGAGAACTTATCCATTTTGAAAAGGCCATGGTCACCGACAGCATCAGGCTCAACATAAGGACACAGGACTGGCCCATTGGCGTATGCCGCATTACTCTGTACAACCGCAAGGGTGAAATCCTGACGTCACGCAGCCTGTTCCACGGCAACAGCAGATACAAGGCACCCACCATAACGCTGACCACAGACAGCCTTACGCGGCAGGCATTCGGCAGGGAAGTGCTGGGGCTCAGGCTCACCGACCGCGACGGCAACCCCATACGAGACCGTTTCTGTCTGACAGTGCGTGACGCGACCGACTACGGCACCGGACTTGAAGAGAACCTGCAGACCAACCTTCTGCTGTCATCGGACCTGAAGGGCTACATACGCAATCCGGACTGGTATCTCGAGTCCGATGATTCCCTGCACCGCCGTGCTCTGGACCTGCTTACACTGGTCCAGGGATGGGAGCGCTACGAATGGAAATACATTACAGGGCAGACCGATTTCAGGGAGCGCCACCGCATGGAAGACAGTCTGACACTGAACGGATGGGTGCTATCATACGCCAAACGCACCCCTGTCAGCAATGTCGATGTGCTGGCATCGGTCGTGCCGTCAGAGAAGGCCCGGTTCGAACAGTTCGAATACCGCACTGACACCACCGGCTATTTCGGCTTCAACCTGAGTGATTTTTACGGTACCGCCACCATGACCGTGAACCTTATGACATACAGGCGCAGCGGCAAGGCCAAGTTCGAAAAGAGCACCCGGCTCAAGCTGGAACGTTCGGAAAGCCCGCAGCCCAGAATCATAGAAATGCAGGAAAAGGACCTGAATGAGCACAACTGGAAAAGATATGACCCCAAGGCCATGAACGAGACCAGGGACGACGGACTGCCAACCGTGATAAATGAGGACCTTGGCATTGTGCTCGATGACGTTGACATCAATGCCGAACGCCAGTATGTGGACTACGACACCTTTACTGCCTGGGACGCCGCCCAGGATGCCGAAATGGAACTTGACATGGGCGAATACACGACAGACATCAGGGGCTATTTTCTGGAAAAGGGAATAAAGTTTGACATCTACCCGCCCATTTTCTATGTCCATAACCGTGAAAAGGTCATGGACAAGAAGCCTTTTGACGACCCGTGGTCCATTGACATGATTGACGTCAAGAGCATCCTGGTGTATGATGACGGCATGTACCGCAAGCACATAAACCAGCTGGCCCCGCTGCTTGACGAATATCACCGCAAGCACATTGACATGGACTATTTCATCGAACTTGAACAGGATTTCCGCAAATACCGCCTTGTTGATATCCAGGTCAAGGAAGACTGGGAACTGGAATCATACAAGGACATACGCAACCTGAGCAAGAGGACCACGACCGTGACCGGTTTCTCCGAGCCTGTGGAATACTATTCGCCCCAGTATCCTGAAGGGCCGGCCTACGGTGACGTCGACGTGCGCCGCACCATATACTGGAACCCGAATGTCAGGACCGATGCCGACGGAAATGCAAAAGTCACCTTCTACAACAACAGCTACTCCAGCAGATACATAATAAAGGGTGCCGGAATAACAGCATCGGGCACCCCTTACGTATTGGATGAGGAATGGTGATCAGAACATGTTGCAGCCTATCAGCACCATGAGCTGCGCAGTCAGAATCCTAAGGAACATTGTAAGCGGATAGACGGTCGAATATGCTACAGCCGGAGCGTCATGCTCTGTCTGGCTGTTGGCAAAGGCAAGGGCCGGCGGATTGGTGCTTGCGCCTGCCACAAGTCCGATTATGCTGTAGTAGTTCATGCCGTACTTCTTCCGGGCAACAAGAGCTACGATGAAAACCGGAATTACAGTTATGAGAAGGCCGGCAAGCATGAATATCAGTCCGTCACCCGATGTCACCGTCGTGACAAAATTCGCGCCCGATTTAATGCCTACACTTGCCAGGAACAGGGCTATGCCCACCTCACGCAGCATCATGTTGGCGCTGGCCTTGGTGTAGGTCACCAGTCCCATTTTGTATCCGAAACGGCTAATCAGGATGGCCACCACAAGCGGACCGCCGGCAAGACCCAGCTTCATGGGTGTGGGAATGCCCGGCAATGCTATCGGTATGCTTCCAAACAGTACACCCACCATTATACCTATAAACAGAGTGGCAATGTTGGGCGTATCCAGACGTTTCAGCTCATTGCCCACACGTGCGGCAATTGCGGCCACATTGTCCTTGCGTCCAACGACCGTCAGGCGGTCACCCACCTGCAGGACAAGGCTGGCCGATGCAAACAGTTCCGTGCCGGAACGTACTACGCGGGTAATTGTAACGTCATAGATGCTGCCCAGATGCAGCTGTCCAAGCGTCTTTCCGTTCAGTTTGTCCTTGGTAATGACTATACGGCGTGACACCAGCGGCTCCGATCCCTGGACATTGTCCCACTCAACGTCAACAGTACTGCCCAAGATGGCCAGAATGGCCTCGGCGTCATCTTCAGAACTCACCACGCACATCTGGTCGCCCAGATTGACGACAGTATCCCTGTGCGGAGTAATGACCTGCCCATTCTGCAACAGCCTTGAGCAGATGAATTCACGGTTCATGATGCGTCTCAGCTCCACTACAGTCTTGCCTGCCAGACGTTCGTTCTGCATTTCAATGTACTGGCGGCACGGCTTTACGCTGGTGTCCTCCTGCTCGGCCTTGGACAGCTGTTCGTTCTCCACATCGTCTCTGACCTTACATATTGCCTTTACAATCATCGGAACCAGGATGACGCCCAACACTGCCAGCGGATATGCGCAGGCATAACCTGTAGCAATGTCAACCGTAGTATTCCCCATCTGGCGCAGGGCCTCTTCGGCCGCACCCAGGCCGGGAGTGTTGGTCACGGCACCGCTCAGAACGCCGACCAGCATTGCAAATCCGTCTGCATCGGACCTGTCAAAAAGCAGGAAATACACTCCCACTGCCACTGCAATGTTGAGAACTATCATGAGTACGGCCAGACGGTTCATTTTCATTCCGCCCTTTCTGAACGATGTGAAGAACGACGGGCCGACCTGAAGTCCCAGACTGTACACGAAAAGTATCAGTCCGAAGTCCTGGACAAAATTCAGGGTCTTGATGTTTCCTGTAAATCCGAAATGTCCAACTACAATTCCGGTGAACAGGATGAAGGCCACGCCAAGTGACACTCCGCGCACTTTCAGCTTGCCCAGGAATACCCCGACGGCTATCACAAAAGAATATAGAAGAAGAATGTGTGCTACTGACTCTGTGTCAAAAAGAAGTGTTTTAAGCCGATCCATTGAAATTCAATAATTTATTAGCAAAAATAATGCGTTTTCCGATTTCGGCCGCAAAGGTACGGACTTTTTGGCCTCATTGTCATCGGACTTAATCTTATAAATACTTAAAAACCGATTTTTATTCGCAAAATATAAATAGGAATAGTCAATCTTATTGCGTAACTTTGCGTGTCTTTCACAAAAGTGAGGATTTTAAGGGAGAATTATCCTATCAAACAAGTTATATTTCATTATGGCAAACAACAAAGAAAAACTCTTTTCAGAGTTCCCGCCGGTATCCACAGAAGAGTGGATGGCCAAGATCACTGAAGATCTGAAAGGCGCGGATTTCGAAAAGAAACTCGTTTGGAGAACAAACGAAGGATTCAAGGTACAGCCGTTCTACCGTCAGGAGAACCTTGCAGGTCTTGACACTGACACCAAGCCCGGCGAATTTCCTTACAGGCGCGGAACCAAGGCTGACAACAGCTGGTTCGTACGCCAGACAGTAAGCACCAAAGACATCAAGGCCGCCAACGCAAAGGCTCTTGACATTCTGGGCAAAGGTGTGGATTCACTGAATTTCTGCTGCTGCGGCAGACTGATTGAAGGCGCTGATCTGGAAGCTCTGCTGGAAGGCATCTGCGCAGAATGTGTGGAACTGAACTTCGGCACCGCTCCCGCCCTTGCTGTAAAGCAGGCCGAAGCCATTGTCGCCTACCTTACAAAGAAGGGCTATGACCTGAGCAAGGTACGCGGTTCAATATCATACGATCCCATGGCCTTCATGATGAAGCAGGGCATTGCATGTGACCTGGCCGATGCCAAGAAACTGCTTGAAGTCCTTCTTCCCCTCAAGAAGTTCCGCTGCTTCACCGCAGGTGCAGGTCTGCTGGCCGATTCAGGCGCATACTGCTACCAGGAACTGGGTTACGCACTTGCATGGGGTAACGAATACATGCGTTCTCTGACAGAAGCCGGTGCACGTTCCGAATGCGTTGCCAAGAAGATCCAGTTCAACCTGAGCATCAGCAGCAACTACTTCATGGAAATTGCAAAGTTCCGTGCAGCCCGCATGCTGTGGGCCAAGATTGTTGAAGCATACAAGCCCGAATGCCACTGCCAGGACAAGCCCGAAGACGGAATCTGCCGCTGCGCATGCAAGATGGTCATCAACGCCACCACATCAAAGTACAACCAGACAGTGTTTGACCCGTATGTAAACCTTCTGCGTTCACAGACCGAGTCAATGAGTGCCGCCCTTGCAGGTGTCAACTCAATCACAGTCACCCCGTTTGACGCCGCCTACCAGTGCCCGGATGATTTCTCCGAGCGTCTGGCCCGCAACCAGCAGCTGCTGCTCAAGGAAGAGTCACACCTTGACAAGGTCGTTGACCCCGCCGGCGGTTCATACTACATTGAGAATCTTACCGAGGCCCTTGCCCAGCAGGCATGGAACCTGTTCCTCAGCATTGAGGATGAAGGCGGCATGATGGCTCTCGTAAAGGCCGGAAAGGTTCAGGAAGCCATCAACGCCACCAACGCCGCACGTCATGAGAACGCTGCAAAGCGCAAGGAAGGTCTGCTTGGCACCAACCAGTTCCCCAACATCAAGGAAATGTCCGAAGGCCGCGCACCCAAGTGCTGCTGCTGTAAGGCTGAAGGTGAAAAGACCGTCGCCACACTTGACGGCGCACGTCTGGCTTCACAGTTTGAAGAGCTCCGTCTTGCCACAGAAGCAAGCGGCAAGCGTCCAAAAGTATTCATGCTCACCATCGGCAACCTTGCCATGCGTCAGGCCCGCGCCCAGTTCTCAGGCAACTTCTTCGGTTGCGCAGGTTATGAGATCCAGGACAACCTGGGCTTCAAGACCGTTGAGGAAGGTGCAGAAGCCGCTAAGAAGGCCAAGGCCGATATCGTGGTACTGTGCTCAAGCGATGACGAATATGCAGAATTCGGCCCCGCAGCATTCAAGGCTGTAGCTGGCAGTGCAATATTCGTGATTGCCGGTGCTCCCGCATGCATGGAAGACCTCAAGGCCGCCGGCATCGAGAACTATGTACACGTACGTTGCAACGTACTTGAGACTCTGAAAGATTTCAATAACAAGCTTGGCATCAAATAATCATGAAACCGGATTTTAAGAACATCGACATCAAGGCTGCCGCTCCCAAGGAGGAACTTTGCAGCTGCAAGACCACAGGTAACGCTGATGAAATCTGGAAGACTCCTGAACAGATCGAAGTCAAGCCTGTCTATACTAAGGAAGACCTTGAAGGCATGGAGCACCTGAACTACGCTGCAGGTATTGCCCCCAACCTTCGTGGCCCATACTCCACAATGTATGTAATGCGTCCCTGGACAATCCGCCAGTATGCCGGATTCTCAACCGCCGAGGAATCAAACGCATTCTACCGCCGCAACCTTGCTGCAGGCCAGAAAGGTCTGTCAGTTGCATTTGACCTTGCCACCCACCGCGGCTATGACGCTGATCACGAACGCGTTGTAGGTGACGTAGGTAAGGCCGGCGTATCAATCTGCTCAGTAGAGGACATGAAGGTCCTGTTCAACGGAATTCCTTTGAACAAGATGTCTGTCTCAATGACAATGAACGGTGCCGTTCTGCCTATCCTGGCATTCTACATCGTATCAGGTCTGGAACAGGGCGCAAAGCTTGAGGAAATGCAGGGTACCATCCAGAACGATATCCTTAAGGAGTTCATGGTACGCAACACCTACATCTATCCTCCAAAGTTCTCGATGAAGATCATTGCCGACATCTTCGAGTACACATCAAAGAACATGCCCAAGTTCAATTCGATATCAATCTCAGGTTACCACATGCAGGAAGCAGGTGCCACCGCTGACATCGAACTTGCATACACACTGGCTGACGGTATGGAATATCTGCGCGCAGGTATCAACGCCGGCATGGACATTGACACATTCGCTCCGCGTCTGTCATTCTTCTGGGCTATAGGTACCAACCACCTTATGGAAATAGCCAAGATGCGTGCAGCACGTCTGCTGTGGGCCAAGATCACCAAGAGCCTTGGTGCCAAGAACCCCAAGTCAATGGCTCTGCGTACACACTGCCAGACTTCAGGCTGGTCACTCACCGAGCAGGATCCTTTCAACAACGTAGGCCGTACCTGCATTGAGGCTATGGCAGCCGCTCTGGGCCACACCCAGTCACTGCACACCAACGCCCTTGACGAAGCCATCGCTCTGCCTACCGACTTCTCAGCACGTATTGCACGTAACACCCAGATTTATATCCAGGAAGAGACCAACGTATGCCGTGAGGTTGACCCATGGGCAGGTTCATACTACATTGAATCACTGACCAATGAGATTGCCCACAAGGCATGGGAGCACATCCAGGAAATCGAAAAGCTGGGCGGTATGGCCAAGGCTATCGAAACCGGTCTGCCCAAGATGCGTATCGAGGAAGCCGCTGCCCGTACACAGGCCCGTATTGACTCAGGCATCCAGACAATTGTCGGCACCAACAAGTACCGCCTTGACCATGAGGATCCCATCGATATCCTTGAAGTGGACAACACCGCCGTACGCAACCAGCAGATTGAGCGTCTCAAGGCTCTGCGCGCCGGCCGCAACGAGGCCGATGTACAGAAGGCTCTGGATGCCATCACCAAGTGCGTTGAGACAGGTGAAGGCAACCTCCTTGAACTTGCTGTTGAAGCAGCCAAGGTACGTGCATCACTGGGTGAGATTTCCTACGCTTGTGAAAAGGTCGTAGGCCGTTACAAAGCAGTCATCAGAACAATTTCAGGCGTGTATTCATCAGAATCAAAGAAGGATGCGGACTTTGAGAAAGCCTGCGCCCTTACAGCAGAGTTCGCAAAGAA
This sequence comes from Candidatus Colenecus caballi, assembly GCA_018065615.1. Classification (GTDB taxonomy): domain Bacteria; phylum Bacteroidota; class Bacteroidia; order Bacteroidales; family Bacteroidaceae; genus Colenecus; species Colenecus caballi. The sequence goes on from JAGHSY010000001.1 coordinate 37,012, forward strand.
GGAGGGCCGTCAGCCCCGTATCATGATAGCAAAGATGGGCCAGGACGGTCACGACCGTGGCGCCAAGGTAGTTGCTACCGGTTACGCAGACTGCGGTTTCGACGTTGACATGGGTCCGCTGTTCCAGACACCGGCCGAATCGGCCCGTCAGGCAGTTGAGAACGATGTCCACGTTCTTGGCGTATCTTCACTGGCAGCCGGTCACAAGACTTTGGTTCCCCAGGTGATTGAAGAGCTCAAGAAACTGGGCCGTGAGGACATCATGGTCATTGTAGGCGGTGTCATCCCCGCTCAGGACTATGACTTCCTGTACAAGGCCGGTGCAGCAGCCATCTTCGGCCCCGGCACCAGCGTTGCCAAGGCAGCATGCCAGATCATGGATCTGCTCCTGGCTGAATAACCTGTCAGGACCTCTGAACAAATACAAGCTGGCCGATTTTTCTGCCAGCTTGTATTATTTTTATATATTTGTCATCGGTAAGCCATGAAATCACAATCTGATGCAATGGTATTCCATGATTTATTAACCATTAAACACTTTTAATCTGATTATGAAAAAAACAAGTACAGCGGTTGAAAGACCGCATGATGAAGACATCCGATTCATTGATCTCCGTGTTGATTTCGCATTCAAGCGGGTTTTTGCAACTCCAGGAAACGAAGAACTGCTTAAGATGCTCGTTGACAGCATACTGCCAGATCTCCACATTCAGGCTCTGACTCTGAGTAATCAAGAGAACATGGATGACAGCCCCAATGGCAGGAAGACTGTCTTTGACATCAAGGCTACAACAGAAAATGGAAGGACTATTGTCATTGAGATGCAACTGGCTGAGAAGAAGGACTTCAATGACCGTCTTGTCTATTACTCGACCTATCCCATACGCGAGCAGGTGCGTGGCGGTTCACACAATTACACACTGACGCCTCTCTACATCATTGCCATTATGGACTTCATCATGGACGGTACAAGAACAACCGGCAATGTAATCAACAGTTTCTGTATACGAAATGACGATGACAGCAACAGACTTCTCACAGACAATGTCCACTTTGTGACGGTGGAACTGCCAAAGTTCTGCAAGGATGTCCGTAACCTTGAGACTAATACAGACCGCATGATATGGCTATTGCGCAACATGGGCTCACTCAAATCAGTCCCGGAAGAATTCCATGGTAAAGATTTGGAAAAACTGTTTGATATATCTAACTTTACTGCCATGACGTACGAAGAGCAGATGGAATACCTCAGCAAGTTCCACGCAGAACTTGACCGCCGCAGCGAACTTGAGACTGCCATTGAGAAGGGCCTGAAGCTTGGCATGACCAAAGGTGTTGAGGAAGGACGCGCCAAAGGGCTGGCTGAAGGACGCGCTGAAGGACGCGCTGAAGGACGGGCCGAAGGACGGGCCGAAGCCAACATCGAAACAGCAAGAAAGTTAAAGGAAGCCGGTGCCGACATCAGTCTCATCAGTCAGTGTACGGGACTGTCCATTGAAAAAGTCGCATCTCTGTAACCGCCGCACAAGAACCATTATCATTTATCAGGTGGTGACCATGAATGACCGCCACCTTTTATGTATATTTGCACTACCATGATTGTATGCATAGCTGAAAAGCCCAGTGTGGCAAAGGAAATTGCCGATGTTATTGGCGCAACGTCACGCCATGACGGCTATTATGAAGGGAACAATTATCAGGTTACCTGGACATTCGGTCACCTTTGTACCCTGAAAGAGCCACATGACTACACAGACAGCTGGAAAAGCTGGAGTCTGGGCAGTCTGCCCATGATACCGCCCCGTTTCGGCATCAAGCTCATTGATGACAAGGGCATTGAAAGGCAGTTCAGAATCATAGAATCACTCATGCAGAAGGCCGATGGCATAGTCAACTGCGGTGATGCCGGCCAGGAGGGCGAGCTCATTCAGCGGTGGGTCATGCAGAAGGCCGGAGCCACCTGCCCGGTCAGACGTCTCTGGGTGTCATCGCTGACAGAAGAGGCCATACGTGAAGGCTTTGCGCACCTGCAGGACCAGTCCGCCTACAAGTCACTCTATGAGGCAGGCCTGTGCCGCGCCATAGGTGACTGGCTGCTTGGCATGAACGCCACCCGCCTCTACACCATAAAGTACCGCAGCGGCAGCAGCCGTCAGGTCCTGTCCATCGGACGTGTACAGACACCCACCCTTGCACTGGTTGTAAACCGCCAGAAGGAGATTGATGGCTTCAAGCCCGAGCAGTACTGGGAGCTCAAGACCACATACCGCGACACCGTATTTGCCTGCACCAAAGGCAAGCTTTCCAACAGGCAGGACGGTCTGGCAATGATTGATTCAATCAAAGACCTGCCGTTTGAAATCACTGACGTGACCCGCAAGGAAGGCAAGGAAGCGGCCCCGCGCCTGTTTGACCTGACATCTCTCCAGGTGGAATGCAACCGCAAGTACAGCATGTCGGCCGATGACACGCTCAAGACCATACAGTCGCTCTACGAAAAGAAAATCACCACATACCCGCGCGTTGACACCACGTTCCTGAGTGATGACATCTACCCCAAGTGCCCCGGCATACTGAAAGGGCTCAAGGACTATGCGCAGTTCACGGCCCCGCTTGAAAACATCAGACTGCCCAAGACAAAGAAGGTGTTTGACAACAGCAAGGTAACCGACCACCATGCCATAATACCCACAGGCGTCACTCCCGGCAACCTGTCACAATTTGAGCGTCAGGTCTTTGACCTTGTGGCGCGCCGCTTCATTGCCGTCTTCTACCCCGACTGCCTGTACGCCACCACCACCGTCATGGGCAAGGTTGAAAAGATCGAGTTCAAGGCCACCGGCCGCGAGATACTCAAACCCGGATGGCGCGTCCTGTTTGAAAAGGAGAAGTCCGATGAAAAACCCGATGATGACGAGCGCGTCCTGCCAACCTTCAACATAGGTGAGAGTGGACCGCACCTGCCCGAACTTCAGGAAAAGTGGACCCAGCCACCCAAGCCCTACACTGAGGCCACGCTGCTGCGCGCCATGGAAACCGCCGGCAAGCTGGTCGAGAACGAAGAGCTGCGTGACGCCCTTAAGGAGAACGGGATAGGCCGTCCGTCAACCCGCGCTGCCATAATTGAGACGCTGTACAAGCGCCAGTACATGCGCAAGGAAAAGAAGAACCTGTACCCCACTCCAATGGGCACCAGCCTTATCGACCTTATCCATGAGGAACTGCTCAAGAGCGCCGAACTGACCGGCATCTGGGAAAAGCGCCTGCGTGAGATTGAGCGCGGCAAGTACCAGCCCGCCCAGTTCATTGACGAACTCAAGCAGATGGTCACCACCCTGGTCCACGACGTCCTTGCCGACAACACCGGCGGTACCATCCCCATGGGGTCAGACCCGGCTGCAGCAAGGGGAACACGCCCTTGAACGCCGCAGCCGCCATTCTTTTCACGATTGGTCTTGCTGTAAAGCCAATACTTGTACAGGGGATTATTCCGCCTAGCATGGTAACACCGACCTCAGTTACAGCACCTTCTGGAACGGGTCAGTGTTACCGAACGGTTCAAAAACAGCCTTTGAGTAACACCGCCCCCTGCTACAAGCCTCCTTGAGCCACTTGGTGTTACCGGCTTTGGCAGAAGCCGGCCATGGTCCTGCAGCAATATGGCATCGGGGTTTTCCAATAACCCTCAAATCGGAGTTCAGAACCGATATACTATTGTTGTCGAAATATTGTTAATGTTCAGAATTGATGAAAAGTAGTTGCTCCAACCGCCTTCCTGGTCATGCCAGACAAGACCGGCATCAAAGAATGAAAACTGGAACTGGAAATGTTCATTGACCTTGTATTCCACAGCAAGCGGAGACAAACATCCAAATACTATATGTGAATTGACACCGACTGCATAGGAACCGTTGAACTCGATCTCAGCTGGGGAGACTCCTTCTGCACCGTATCCTATACCAAACGTAGGAATCCATCTCAACCGGTTGGTCAATTCTTCTGTCCAGACAAGATTCAGCTGGAAAAAGCCGCCACTTGTGCTTTGATTCATTTTCTTATAATAGTCATCGTATGCGATGGAATTGCGGCTGTATCCTATTCCAAATTCAATGCGGTTGAATCCGTTTTCTTTGAATTCATAACCAAAGCCCAAGCCGAAACCACCCTGAAATTGTGTACTCAATATGGTTTCGCGTCTTGGTGACGAAAAAAGATGCACTTCGGGTTCCTCCATAATATGCATTATTTCCGGGTACTGTTTCACACAATTTATGTCCCCCTCAACAAAGGTATAAAATCTGTGTGCTCCGTCCTTAGCTGAAACTGATACGGAGAAGAAACATAGCGCAACAAGAATTGATAGTTTGAATGTTTTCATTTTCTATACGTATTTTAAGTTATTTATCTGAAAATATGATTTCGGTAAATTTTGGCTATATATTTTGCCGAATAACAGCAAACAAAATCCAGCTGTATATATAAATCTATTCATTTGCAAAATAGCTTAAGCCTAACTAAGTGATCTCCCAACAATAACTTGAACTTTTTCATCATCTTTTTGGTCCATATTCTCCTTCTCATCGGTCATATAGCTCGGCTATACTCCCTCTTCGAAGAATAATCTGTCCTCAAAAATATTTCGAAAACTGTTCAACTTATTTTTTTACGCTTACTAAACAGTTCGTTTTTGGATTAGTTATTATTCTTTTCTAACAAATGGCCGACCCTCCTTTCAAATCTTGAAGGCTTAATTCCTTTAGTATATATTCCAAAACATTTTTGAAATAACCACTCCATCTTTGTAAAAGTTCCTTGAACCTTACCATCAATTATAATAAAAAAGAGATCATAGCATTCCTGATTATTCTCATTTTTGTAAAAGGAGCAATAGAATTCCTCATCCCGCAATGGATTATCCAATATAAAGAACCAAGAATAATAATCCCCATTATCATACCTTATTGTATCAGGATATAGAATAATGGTATCGTTTAAGCCTAATCCAAAATCCTCCAACACATTTACCCTAATAGAATAAACATTAAAAGTTGAATATTTTTCATGATATGTCTTACATATATCATATCCTACAATCACACCTTTAACAAGATAATCAGATGTGAAGTTTCTAAAATAAGGAAGTGGACGTCCTGGAATAGCACATGGTGTCCCAAATTGGGCACAAGCCACCTGTTCTATAAACAAAATGCAAAATAACAAACTGATTCTAACATGTTTCATAGATCAATATTAATAGCGTCGATATATTCCCAAATCATTCATTGTTGCAATATTCCTACGATAGTAAGAATTTCCGGTGACCAGCGTCTTCAACATCACAGATGAGGAAATCTACGACGCTGTAATCAATCAATCTGAAGAGCTTGCCCATATTTGTGAAATTTATCGGCTAAAAAT
>JAGHSY010000093.1 GCA_018065615.1 Candidatus Colenecus caballi
GTTCTGGCGCTCCAGTTTGTGGAAATCGGAGCCGGTCTTGACCTTGGCTATGGTGGCTATTACGGCGTTGTAGAGCTCGCTGCCTTCACGGTAATCGCCCGAGCAGGCAAAGTTTACGCGGCCGCGGTGTACCAGATTGCGGGCCTGGGCGCGGCTTGACTCGTTGCCAGGTTTGTAAATGGCTATTGAGTGGCCACCCTCGCTCTTGACTATGCGCATGCTGGGTATGTCGGTCTCTCCGTCACCCAGGTAAATCATATTCTGGAACGGAACCGGACGGCCCTCATCGGGCATGGAGTCGTTGATCTGGGCATTACACCAGATGTCAAGTATGCCCTTGTTTATCATGAATATAAACTGGGTCTTGGAGGTGAAATCCACAGCCACGGCGGGCCAGACGGCCTTGTCGTTCTCATACATGAACGAGCAGGCGTATATCTGCTTGAAGTATTTTGCTATCGATGTGCCCTCAATGAGTTCCTTAAGGCCCGATGATATTATGTAATGCTCCACATTGACTCCCATCTCGGCACCCTTGCGGTTTATCAGTTCAAACCACTGCTCCACTCCGGGAAAGAACCCTATTCCACGACCGAACTCCACAAACTGCTGTCGGCGTATGCTTATTCCGCCCTCCTTGGCCTTGTCAACCATAAGCTTCATGTAGGCCAGAATGGTACTGGACTTCTGGCTTTCCGCCAGACGGTTCGATGCGTCCCAGAACGACCCCTTCTCAGTGATTCCGATGGCATCCATGAAATCATATTCCTGCATATATGACGGTGAAAGCGTACCGTCAAAGTCATACATAAGGGCTACTGTAGGTTTTTCCATTGTCTTGACGCGTTTATCCTTGCGAAGATAACGAAAAAAGCCGAAAAATCAGGGAATAAGCAGGGAAGAGTCGCCGTAGCTGAGGAAACGGAAGTCGTGGGACAGGGCGTAGTTGTAGACCTTGCGCCAGTCGCCGCTGAGGAAGGCCGATACTAGCAGCAGCAGGGTGCTCTGGGGCTGGTGGAAATTGGTGACCATCATGCGGACAATGTGGTAGCGGTAGCCGGGAGCTATGATTATCTGGGTGCTGGTCTTGAGCACGTCAAGGCCGTGAAGGTTCAGATAGTCAAGAATATTCTGCAGGGCCTGCACGGCGGTGACATCGGACTCAGTCTGATACGGAGTCCACTGGCTGACATGCATGTCCTCTTCCGTGGCGTCAGGATGCGTGCCAAGATAAAGGCCTATGTAATAAAGGCTTTCAAGCGTGCGTACGCTGGTGGTGCCCACCGCAATGGCCTGGCCGTCATGGGCAATGAGCTTCTGTATGGTGGCCTTGCGCACGGCAATGAATTCGGTATGCATCTCATGCCCTTCAATCTCTTCCGATTTGACCGGACGGAATGTGCCGGCGCCCACGTGCAGGGTAAGCTCCTCACGGTCAATGCCGTGGTCGTCAAGATCCTTCAGGACGCGGTCAGTGAAATGAAGGCCAGCAGTAGGTGCGGCAACGCTGCCCTTGATCTTGGAATATACGGTCTGGTATGTGGTCCTGTCACTTTCCTGTGACTCGCGGTTCAGATACGGAGGGATTGGAATCTCACCGGCAGCCTCAAGCAGCTGGGCAAAACTCACACCGCCGTCCCATCGGAAATCCACACGGTGGCTGGTTCCGTGAACAGGTCCGCGGCTGGCTTTCATGGTAACGGTACGGCCGTCTATCTCCACTGTCGTGCTCAGAGTCACTACATCGGACTTCCAGCGTTTCAGGTTGCCGATCAGGCAGTACCAGCTGCACTTTTCCGTCTGGGTGAACATGAGCTGGTAGTCACTGGGGCTGGCCGGTTCAAGCAGGAACACCTCTATCATGGCGCCAGTTGACTTGGGACCGCCGCATGCAGGCTTGCGGAAATGCAGGCGGGCCTGAATGACCTTGGTGTTGTTGAAAATCATGAGAGCGCCCTTTGGCAGATATCCGGGCAGTGATGTGAACACGTCCTGGGACACCTGGCCATGGTTATAGACCAGCAGCTTTGAGCTGTCACGCTGCGCAAGCGGGAACCTGGCTATCCTTTCATCGGGAAGCGTGTAGTTGAATTCGCTTATTCTGATATGTTTTACGCTCTCATCCATTTCAGGGCGCAAAGTTACTCATACTTCAACAATACCCAACGTGAACACGCTTATTTTTATGTCAGGGACCGCCGCCGCAATGGTCTCAATCATGGAGCACAGCGTGGAACCTGTAGTCATCACGTCATCGACAAGCAGTATGTGACGGCCGGCAAGTACACCAGGTTCGGCAACCCGGAAAAGTCCTTCGGCATTGTCCCAGCGCTGGTACTTGCCAAGTCCTGCCTGACGCACCTTTTCCACGTCACGCACAACCGCATTTTCCACAACAGGCAGTCCGATGACCCCGCTCACCCCCCTTGCAATGAAGCTGCACTGGTTGTACCCTCTCCGGCGCTGTTTCCTCTTTGACAGCGGTACCGGCACAATGCAGTCCACCCCTTCAAAGAAACCCTTTGACTGCAGTCTGCGTGCACCAATCCCGGCCAGCCACGTGCCTACCTTGGGTTTGTTGTAATATTTCATGTTGTACAGCAGATTGCGGTAGTGGCTGTCCTTGTCATACTGCATCATGGAAGCAGCACGCACGACCTGCCTTTCAGTCATAAGTATCTTTTCGGCAGGACTAAGGCCGTTCATGTCATAATCAAGACACGGCATGCCCAGAAAACATGGAACGCACATATGCACTTCGCCAGCGTCAAGGCGCCTGCCGCACACCTTGCAGTAGCGTGGCAGCAGGAAATCCAGAACGGAATTCCAAAGGTTCATAAGTCAAGCATTTTCCCTATCAGAGACGGCTCGTAACCGCGCGCTGCTACAGATTTCATGGTCTTCATCCTTATCTCATAGTCTGTGGCGCCCTTCACGGTTCCAAGACGGGCATTCACCACGTCCCTGAGTGCCGCCATATACTCATCCTCATCAATTGAGAGCAGGGCATCGGACACAATGTCACGCGGTATGCGTTTCACAGCAAGTGCCTGGGCAATCTTTATCCGCCCCCATCTGTCAAAACGCACCTTGTCATGCACGAACGCGCGCGCATAACGGCCCTCATCAATGAAACCGTCCTCCTCAAGCCTCTTGAGAATGCGCTCTATGGCATCAGGTTCCAGATTCTTCCTTTCCAGCATGGCCCTTACATCGGCCTTGCAATGTTCTGCGACCGAGCAGTACGCCTGTGCTCTGGCCAGTCCTTCCTGTTCATTCATTGGCTGTAGCTTTAATCATGCGCAGTTTCCCGAAAATGTCCCTGCGCAGTGTAACGTTATGGTATCCCGACCGCTCAAGCAGCAGCTGCAGCTGCCCGGCAAACATCGGATTGATTTCAAAATACAGACTCCCGCACGGTTTGAGCGCCCTCTTTCCGAACATTGCTATAGCCCGATAAAAAAGCAGCGGGTCATTGTCCGGAACAAACAGCGCCAGCGCCGGTTCATAATCAAGAACCGTCCTGTCAATATCGGACTTTTCCTTTTCAATTATGTATGGCGGATTGCTGACAATGACATCGAACCTTGCTTCCGGCAAATCCGATGCCAGCACGTCATGCTTTTCAAAAACCACATCCGTTCCGTTCAGTTCACTGTTTGACCTGGCATAACTCAGGGCTTCATCACTTATATCCCAGCCTTTCACGGTGCACTGCGGCATTTTTGATGCAAGAGTGACGGCAATGCAGCCGCTGCCTGTCCCTATGTCAAGAATTCCAGCCGGACCGGATGTCTCTGAAATGACCCATGAGACAAGTTCACCGGTCTCAGGACGCGGAACAAGCACGCCCGGCCCCACTTTGAAGTTCAGGCCGCAGAAAGGGGCATTCCCCAAAACATACTGGAGCGGTTCTCCTTTTTCCAGACGTTTCAACGCCGCATCAAGTCTGGAATCCCTGTCACTGTCAAATGACAGTTTTGCCTTTGTATAGAAATCGGCCTTGTCAATGTCCAGCAGTTCAAGACACAAGGCCCTGCTTACAGATTCAAGCTCCTGCCCGTCATATACGGCAGACAGTGCCTGCCCAATCTTTTTCAAGATGTTTTTCACAGTCAGTCTATTCTTATGGAACTGAAAATCTCAGTGCTGCCCCTGGCGTTCACCCCCACTCCTGTCATGGCGCCATCGGCATCGGGCATGGAATATTTGACCGTTACGGACAGTCTGACCTGATAGTTCCCCGGATAATTGAACACGCAGGAACAGGTCGGCTCCGCCTCAATTGTCCTGGAACCGTCTGGAGCCGTGACACGAGTCGGATTTATTCCGATGAAACGGTCCGTTCCACGCCAGCGGTAGTCTGCATGATAGATTCTGTTACCTGCATCAATGACCTTTGCAGCCAGAACAATTGTATCACCGGCTTTGGGATTGGGAGTGCGGCAATAAATGTCACCGTAAACAGGCCGCCACGCAAACTCCTCCTTACGGCATGATGAATGACATGCTGCAAGAGCAATCAGAATTATTGCCGTTGTCAGCCTTCTTTTGTTCATGCAATCTCAAGGGCGACCTTCATCATGTTGGTGAAACTTGAACGCCGCTGTTCTGCCGTTGCATATTCCCTGCGTACAAGCTGGTCCGATATTGTGCATATTGTCAGCGCCTTCTTTCCGGCAGCGGCAGCATTTATGTAAAGGCCCGATGATTCCATCTCCACGGCCTTGACGCCAAACCTGCCCCACTCCATCTGACGGTCCGATTCGTCATAGAACACATCGGCTGAATAGATGTTGCCCACCTGGAACGGGAAACCGTTTTCACGTGCCACGCGCACGGCGTCTTCAAGCAGTCCGTAGTCCGCAACAGGCGCAAACTGGGCCGGAAAGCCGTACTGGTGACCGTAGTTTGAATCAGTGCATGCACCCATTGCAAAGTACATGTCACCCAGATTCAGGTCCGATGAAATGGCGCCTGCGGTACCAATTCTTATTATACGTTCAACGTCATAGAAATTGAACAGTTCATAGGTATATATGCCTATGCTGGGTATGCCCATGCCATGTCCCTGGACTGACACGCGCTTGCCCTTGTATGTACCTGTAAAGCCGTACATTCCCCTTATTTCAGAATAGCAGACCGCATTCTCAAGGAAATTTTCCGCTATGAACTTTGCGCGCAGAGGGTCTCCGCACACAAGCACTGTCTTTGCTATTTCTCCGTACCTGGCCGCAATGTGCGGTGACGGACACTGTTCCTTACTCATAATCAGATTTTCTCTTCAAGGGCCGGTGAGACTATGCAGCCCTCAATGTAATCAGTCTTCCGGACCTGTCCCCCGGCCGGTGCCACAAAAATCTTATGGCCTTCAATACTTATACGGCCTTCTGCATACCACTGCAGGGCCTGCGGGAAAATGCGGTGCTCCATGCGGTGGATCTGCGCCTCAAGTTCATCGACCGTACCGTTCACGGGCACACCTGCCTGGATTATCACCGGTCCGGCATCAAGCTCCAAAGTAACCAGATGTACTGAACAGCCGGTAATGCGCACTCCGCTGGCATAAGCGTCATCAATGGCCGTTGCGCCCTTGAAACTGGGAAGCAGCGCCGGATGCAGATTCAGTATGCGGCCTTCATAGGCGTTGATGAACACCTCACTGAGTATTCTCATCCACCCTGCAAGGGCAATGGTATCGACCTGATACTTCTCAAGTGCAGCCACCACCAGTGCATCATATTCGGCACGGTTGCGGTGACCCTTTGAGGGAACAATCTCCACTGGAACCCCCAGCTTGCGGGCACGGGCTATAACCCCGGCATCCTCCTTATTGGTCAGGACTACGCGGACATCGGCATCAAGACGGCCTTCACGCACAGCCTCAATGATGGCCTGTGCATTGGTTCCGTTGGCCGAAGCAAGAATTGCAAGTTTTATCATAGTACCGTAAAGTTAGTGAAAAACAATCGAGTAGGAGGAAAACAAAAGTAGTTTTCTTCCTACTTCGTTTTCCTACCTCTCACACCACCGTACGTGCCGTTCGGCATACGGCGGTTCTTCATTGTTCAGTGCAATTTGACATAGTAGTCCATAAGGCACGGGTAATCTGCTCTGC
>JAGHSY010000080.1 GCA_018065615.1 Candidatus Colenecus caballi
GAAGTCGTTACGGTCAAGGAAGTCTAAAAGCTGAGAGAACACGTATTTTCCGTTATTCATGTGCCATACAATATAGTCTGGCAAAGATAATTTCAAATCGGCTGACTCGAAAAAGACTTGTAACTACCTAACTTTCAATAATTTCAAAGAACGTTTATGAATTTTTACCGGACACTAATGAAGATATATGGCTATAATAAAATCAGTAAGGGGTTTCACCCCGGAAATAGGCGCTGACTGTTTCCTTGCAGACAACGCAAGCATAATAGGTGATGTTGTAATTGGAGAAGGATGCAGCATCTGGTTCGGAACCGTACTGCGCGGCGATGTTAACTCGATCCGCATAGGCAACGGAACAAATATCCAGGACGGCACGGTCATACATACCCTTTACCAGCGCTCCACCACGACTATCGGAGACAACGTTTCAGTGGGCCATAACGTGACCATTCATGGAGCTACAATCAAGGACAACGCCCTGATAGGTATGGGTTCAGTGGTTCTGGACCATGCAGTGGTTGGTGAGGGTGCCATTGTTGCAGCCGGTTCTGTGGTCCTGGGCAAGACACAGATTCCTGCCAACACCATCTGGGCCGGAGTGCCTGCAAAATACGTCAAGGATGTTGATCCTGAACAGGCAAAGGAAATGAACCAGCGCATAGCACGTGACTACCACATGTACGCAAGCTGGTATACGGAAGACGGCAATAAGGATTAGTCCAGTCCTATTTCACCCAGAATCTGGTCCGATGTGCCGCTGCTGCTGCGCACGTAGTCGCCGGCGTTCTTTCCCGCTTTCTTCAGGAAGGCGGGATCACTTATGAACTTGTCAATGAGAATGCGCAGGCTGTAGTCATCGGTTATCTCGAATCCGCCTTTCAGACGTTTCAGTTCCTGTGCCTCACGGAACCTCTGGTTGTTTGGACCGAACAGCACGGGAATGTCAAATACCGCGGCTTCAAGCACGTTGTGGATACCCACGCCAAAGCCGCCGCCAATGTAGGCAATGTGTCCGTAGCGGTATAATGATGACAGCATTCCAAAGCAGTCTATTATTAGGGCGCTGTATTTGCCCACGTTTTCCAGTGTAGCCTGTGACAGGCGTACAGATGTGCCTTCTCCGAGAAGTCCTTCTATCTGGATCAGATGCTCTTCATGAATCTCATGGGGGGCAATTATCATTTTCCAGTCCTTTTTGCCAAGGAAATATGGAATGAACAGTTCCTCGTCAGGCGCCCACGAACTGCCTGCAATGAATGTGGGACTGCCGTTCACGAACTTCTCAATAATAGGGTACTGCTTTGATGCGGCGGCAACTTCAAGAACCCGGTCGCAGCGTGTGTCACCTACAATTGAGACATTGGTGATTCCAATCTTTTTCAGCAGGTCCTTTGAACCGCGGTCCTGCACGAACAGGTGTTTGAAGCAGGTCAGTGCCCTGGCATAGCTCTTTCCGTACCATTTGAAGAACAGCTGGTTTTCACGGAAGATTGATGAAATGCTGTATGTGTCAATACCGCGTTTCTTGAGTCCGCGAAGGAAATTTGGCCAGAATTCGTATTTTATGAAGAAGGCCTTCTCAATCTTGATGCTGTCCAGGAAGCGGTTCACGCTTGAAGGAATGTCAAAAGGTATGTAGCATACAATGTCAGCGCCTTTGTAGTCCTTGCGGACCTCATATCCTGAAGGTGAAAAGAATGTAAGGAGTATTTTGCACTCAGGGTGACTTTTATGAATGCGCTCAATGATGGGACGTCCCTGTTCGAATTCGCCAAGTGACGATGCGTGAAACCAAAGGTATGACGCACTGCTGTCGGCCTGTTCCTTCAGGGTTGAAAAAATCTGTCTGTGTCCTTTTATAAGAAGACGGGCTTTTCTGTTGAAGAGCGATGCAACATGAACCGCTCCAGCATAGATGCAGATGCCCAGAGAATAGAAAATCATGCTGATATATCCGGTTATGCAAGTGCCTGAATGGCTTTGCGGGCACGTCTTAATGTTTCTTCCTTTCCAATGAAATCTGTTATTTCAAAAATGTGCGGTCCAACAGCTGCGCCTACCAAAGTGACGCGAAGGGCGTTCATGACCTTGCCGGTGGCATAGCCCTTCTCGGCAATCCATGCCATTACAGCCGGTTCAAGGGCCTGACCGCTGAAATCGGGCTGGGCTTCAATGAAGTCACACAGTTCGGCTGTAGTCTTGGGAGCTTCATCCTTCCACCATTTCTTGAGTGATTTCTCATCGAACTCAGTGGGTGCCTGGAACAGGTACTTGCAGCTGTCCCAAAGTTCGCCAACAAAGTTCACACGGTTCTTGACAAGGCTGACTGCCTTCTCAATGCGCTCATCGGACTCCTGAATGCCGTTCCTTTCAAGCACTGGTTTGAAAAGCTGTGCAATTTCAGCGTCACTCTTGAGCATTATGTATTCGTGGTTGAACCACACAAGTTTCTGGTAGTTGAAACGGGCACCGGCCTTGCTGCACTTTTCCAGATTGAAGAGTGAGACCATTTCATCAAGTGACATGATTTCACGGTCATCGCCGGGATTCCAGCCAAGAAGAGCCAGGAAATTGATTACGGCCTCGGGCAGGTAGTCCTTTTCCCTGTAGCCCGATGAAATCTCAGCGGTCTTGGGGTCATGCCATTCAAGCGGGAACACGGGGAATCCAAGGCGGTCGCCGTCACGCTTGCTCAGCTTGCCGTTGCCTTCAGGTTTGAGCAGAAGTGGCAGGTGGGCAAACTGGGGCATGGTGTCCTCCCAGCCGAATGCACGGTACAGAAGCACGTGCAGCGGGGCTGACGGAAGCCATTCCTCACCGCGTATGACATGTGTGACCTCCATCAGGTGGTCATCGACAATGTTTGCCAGATGATATGTGGGCAGCTGGTCTGCCGACTTGTAGAGAACCTTGTCATCAAGAACCGATGAACTTATGGTAACCTTACCGCGGATAAGGTCATTCACGGTAACGTCCTGATCCGGTTCAATAAGGAATCTCACAACGTACTGGTTACCGGTAGCAATCAGCGCGTCAACATCGGACTTGGGCATGGACAGTGAGTTGCGCATGCCCATGCGGGTTGAGGCGTCATACTGGAAGTTGGGTATTTCAGCGCGCTTGGCCTCCAGTTCCTGGGGGGTGTCAAATGCAATGTATGCGCGGCCTGCTTCAAGCAGCATGTCAACGTATTTGCGGTAAATGTCGCGGCGTTCCGACTGACGGTAGGGACCGTATTTTCCACCAAAGGACACGCCTTCATCGAACTTGATGCCGAGCCAGTCAAAGGCTTCAAGAATGTATTCTTCAGCACCGGGGACAAAGCGTCCGCTGTCGGTGTCTTCAATTCTGAAAATAAGGTCACCCCCATGCTGGCGGGCAAAGAGATAGTTGTAAAGTGCTGTGCGGACACCACCTATATGGAGCGGTCCTGTCGGACTGGGTGCGAAACGTACCCTTACGCGTCGGCCTGCATTGTCTGTCATGTTTCCTTTTTTTAGCGGTGCAAAATTACACAATTTTCGGTTATAATGAAATTGTTGTATTTTTACATGTTCATACATTTTTGAGTTATGGGAAATGAAAGACGATTCATCAGGGATAACCGCAATCTTCTGCTGGTCCTGACCGCAATATCAGTTCTGCTGACAGTATATTCCATGCCGAAGAACCACGAGCAGAGGTTCAGTTATACAGTTGGAAAACCATGGACGTATGACGTGCTCATAGCACCCTTCAATTTCTCCATTCAGAAGACCGATGAGTCCTGGCAGGCCGAGGCAGACAGCCTCAAAGCCGCCTTTGCCCCCTATTTCACAAGAAAGTCCGATGTCACCCGGTCCGCTCTTGCCCAGTTCGAACAGTTCTACACAGACAGTCTGTGCAGAATAATATCCCGGCAGTCGTATGATATTCTTCATGAGCGTATGGAGACAGTCTATGAGGACGGAATCATTTCCGTGTCCGATGAAGAGATACTGCAGGACAAGGCCGTCTTGAGAATAGTTGAAGGCAACACGTCATCGGTCGTGTCCAGAGCGTCAACACGCAGCATCCGTGAAGCATACCGTTTCTTTTCCGAGTCCGATATCCTTGCCTATGACCGCTATGCGTTGCTTCAGCACCATCTTGAGGAATTCTTTCAGGCCAATCTGACTTATGATGCCGCCCGTACTGAAACGGATCTGAAGACCCAGCTGGATCAGATTTCGCACTTCCGCGGAATGGTTGTCGCTGATCAGAAAATCATTGATCAGGGTGAGATTGTCAATGAGGAGACAAGTCAGATAATCAGATCATATCTGGAAATTGTAAATGAAAGGTCGGCCTCAAAACGTTTCCAGCTTATGACCTGGGGCGGTCAGGCCGTATTTGCCATTCTTTGTTTCCTGTTCCTTATAATCTATATCAGACTTTACCGCATTGATGACATTGACAGCCGTTCGGTCCTGTATTTCCTGTACGGTTCAGTGACACTGTTCACAGTCGGCGTATGTCTTTTCGTGCAGTACACTTCATGGAGCATATTTCTTCTGCCGTGCGCCATGCTGGCCATCATGCTCAGAATTTTCATTGATTCACGTACTGCATTCACAGCCTATCTGGTATTTGTGCTGACCACTTCCATCATCACTCCAATGCCATTTGAGTATATTGTGCTGCAGCTTTTTGCAGGGCTGACAGGTATTTACAGCCTCAAGGAACTGGAGCAGCGTTCCCAGATTCTCAGAACCTGTCTGCTCACATTCCTTGCCTACTGCATTGCTTGGGGTGCCATGCAGATGATCCAGTTGGAGAACATTCGTGACCTGGATCCGTTCATATTCCTGTATTTTGCCATCAACAGTGTTCTGCTGCTTCTGGTTTATCCGCTCCTGCTGCTTATTGAGAAAGTGTTCGGATTCACATCGAACGTGACACTTATCGAACTGTCCAATTTCAACAATCCTCTGCTCAGGGAACTGGCGGAAAAGGCTCCCGGAACATTCCAGCATTCCATTCAGGTGTCAACTCTGGCCGCTTATGCCGCCTCACGCATCAAGGCAAATCCGCAGCTGGTGCGTACTGCTGCCCTGTATCATGACATTGGAAAGATAGCTAACGCTCCATTTTTCACAGAGAACCAGAGCGGAGTCAACCCGCATGACAAGCTTTCGCCGCAGGATAGTGCTGTTATCATTACCGGACATGTCGATGACGGTCTGGCTCTTGCCGAGAAAGCCGGTCTGCCTGAAGAAATACGTCATTTCATTGCAACCCATCATGGAAAGGGCGTGGCCAGATATTTCTTTACCAAATACGTCAATGACAATCCTGATGGTGCCGCTGACGTTGATCAGTTCAGTTATCCCGGCCCGAATCCGGATACCAAGGAAACGGCAATTCTCATGATGGCCGATGCAGCCGAGGCCGCTTCCCGCAGTCTGAAGGAATACACAGAGGAAAGTATAGGCAGTCTTGTGGACCGCATCATTGACACCCAGGTGTCAGAAGGATACTTCCGTGACTGTCCTATCAGCTGGAAGGAAATCGGAATTGTGAAGGATGTCTTCAAGGAAAAGCTGAAAATTGCCTATCACACAAGAATCAGTTATCCTGAATCTACTGTGGGTCAGCGTCAAAGGAAACAGTGATACCGGCCCGGTGTCCTCGTCTGTCCAGTTCGTCCGATGCAAGTGAAATCATTCTCCTGCTTTCTTCTGTCGTCTTGTCCAGTGAAATCCTGATTATGATTTTCCTGATGTGCATGAACTGTATCCTTGAAACCTGTGGTGCATCGGGGCCGAGAACCTTGTCCTGACCGAATATGTTCCTCAGTATTTCTGACAGTTCATCTGCCGCCTTCTGAACCTTATCCACGTCTTTTCCTTTTACAGAAACGGCTACAAGACGTGTGTATGGAGGGTATGAGAACAAGTTTCGCTCCTCCATCTGTGAAATGTAGAATCCTGTATAGTCATTCTTCCTTATCAGTTCCAGCACCTGTGTGTCCGGTCTTCTTGTCTGAAGAATCACCTTGCCGCGAATGTCACGTCTGCCGGCGCGGCCGGCAACCTGTGCCATGAGCTGGTAAGCCCTTTCCGTTGCCCTGAAATCAGGATAACTCATAATTGAATCGGCCTGAAGGATTCCTACAACACTGACATTGTTGAAATCAAGCCCCTTTGAGACCATCTGTGTTCCTATCAGAATGTCAGTCCTTCCTTCCTGAAAGTCACAGAGAATGTCTTCATATCCGCTCTTTGACGAATCCAGATCCAGTCTTGCCGCGCGTGCTTCGGGAAACAGCTTTTTAATGTCCTCTTCAATACGTTCAGTACCGTAACCGCGCCCGCGCAGGTTGGACTTCCCGCAACTGGGGCATGCTGACGGCACCTGATAGTTCTTGCCGCAGTAATGGCATGTTGCCGCTCTGAAAGACTTGTGCCATGTCAGACTCACGTCACACCGGTCACATTTCTGTACCCATCCGCAATCCGGACATTCCACTGTTCCCGCGTACCCGCGCCGGTTATGGAATAGAATGACCTGTCGCTTCTCTTGCAGCGCTTCACGTACAGCATCTTCCAATTGTGGCGAGAACAGCCCTTTCATGTATTTCTTCCGGGCCAGCTCTGCGGTATTGACAATGCATATTTCAGGCAGTTCAATTTTTCTGTAACGCTCTGTCAGTGTGACAAGTCCGTATTTACCGCCCACAGCATTGGAATAGCTCTCAATTGCGGGCGTAGCGCTCCCTAACAGACATCTGGCTCCGTTCATTGCGGCCAGCATCACGGCAGTATTGCGTCCATGATAGCGTGGCGCAGGGTCTTCCTGCTTGAAACTTGGCTCATGTTCCTCATCGACAATGACCAGTCCCAGGTTCTGCAGCGGCAGGAACACTGCAGATCTTGCACCCAGTATCAGTTTGTACGGATCAGGTCCGCACAGCCGTTTCCAGACCTCGACCCTTATGTTGTCTGCGCATTTGGAATGGTACACGCACATGTTGTCACCGAACACGTTCTGCAACCTGTGCATAATCTGAGTGGTGAGCGCAATTTCAGGCAGCAGGTACAGAACCTGCCGGCCCCTTTCAATCTGTTCTTTTATAAGATGAATGTATATCTCGGTCTTTCCGCATGAAGTAACCCCGTGAAGCAGACACACATTCTTAGTCCTGAAAGACAGCCTTATGTCATCAAGGGCCTTCTGTTGTGCCGCACTCAATTCCGACGGTTCCACAGTCTTGCCCCTGAATACAGGCAGACGTCCTGTCTCAACTTCATAAATTTCCAGAATGCCGGCTTCAACCAGAGCCTTTAAGGCCGATGGTGACTTGCAGGTTTCTGAAAGAAATCTCTTGGAAACGGGCCTGGAATCAGCTGGATTTGTACCAATGCCGGACAGTTCAATGTATTTTTCAAGAATTTCCCTGCGCTTGGCTGCGGCCTTTGGCACAGTTGCCAAATAATCAGCAGGTTGTATTCCGTCAAGTGCATTTCCTGACCGAACGAATAACTCGGTTCGGGGCTTGTATACATGCTCGTTCGCACTGCTGTCAGGCCTCAAGCCGGCTGGAATTGCGGCCTTCATGACATCACCGGGTGAACACATGCAGTAGGCGGCCATCCATTTCATAAGTTTGAGCTGTCCTTCAAGAACGGAAGGGATGCCGCCATCAGGAACACTCATTATTTCCCTAACCTGACAGTCCGGTCTGTTATTATGGACGGCCACCACAATGCCGGTCAGCTGCCTGTTCTTGCCGAATGGAACGTAAACTCTGACTCCCGGCACCACAAGCTGTTCCAGAGTCTTTGGCACCAGGTAGGTGAACAGCCGGTTCAGCGGTACCGGCAGCATTATGTCAGCAAACAGTTCCATTGCAGTACAAACATACAAAAAAAGCCGGTCCCATTGGGGCCGGCTTAGGGGTAAAAAGAATTGCCGGATCAGAATGTCCAGGTCAGAATAAACTGAAGGGTGCTTGTCTTGAAAGCGTCCGCTGCCTTGTCCGATGCTGTTTTCAGATCTTTGAAATTACCGTCACCGGCTCCCTGAACATTGTCATAGAATTCGTGTGTTCCTTCCTTTGTCAGAGGGATGTTGTAGTTGATGGCTGCCTGAATGTGATTGATCAGTTTTACGCCGGCACCTATGTTGGCGCTCCATGTGTTCTGCTCAAGGATGAACTTGCTTACTTCACCTTTGGTTGAGTCACCAGCCTTTATACTCTGATACTGCTTTTCCAGATCACCGAACTTGTAATCGAACTGTGCACCTGCCTGTGCAAAGATTGCCAGGAAATTGCCAAGACCGAATGAATACTTAAGGTTCAGTGGAACGGCAATTGACTGGTTCTTCATGTTCTCACCTTCTGCCATCTGGAGACCTTTCTGGGAATACAGCAGAGAAACGTCCACACCTACACCGATGATAGGAACTGTGAATTCAGCCATAGGACCGAAGAACATGCCGGTATAGTTGTCCTTACTCTTAAGTGATTCTGATGTTACGGCTTTGATGTCATTGTTCACAACGTTAAGACCGCCACGGATACCCCAGGCGAACTGTGCTGATGCAGGCATCACTGAAAGCAGTGCCAGACCGCATACTACGAATAATTTTTTCATAACTGATTATTTTGATTAATGATTATTTGCCGAATCTCCATGCAAATACGAACTGTATGGTCTTGGTGTCACCAATAAGGTCACCCATTTTGCCAAAGTCATCAAAGTTGTCACTTATGACTTCCCAGGGGCAGTTGAAGTTGAGCATGACTTCAATCTTGTTGAACAGTCTTACACCGGCTCCTATATTAGCAGTAGTGACAATCTTCTTGCTTTCAATTTCTGTCCCGTCTGAGAAGAATTTGTCAACATCATTAAGATTGAAGTTCCACTGGGGACCGAACTGTCCTATAAGGCACAGCTTTTCGAATCCGAACTTGAGTCTGAGTGAAAGTGGAATGTCAATCCATTCCTGAGTGTATTTGTCATTGGTGCCGTCGGCCAGAAGCATATCCATTGAGTTCTGGGCATACATGACTCCGAAGTCAAGACCAAGAATGTTGCGTTCCATTGTAAGGGCCGGTCCTACGAACCAGCCTGTGTAATTGTCCTTTTGCTGGACGCTTTCAGTGCTGATGGCGGTAATGTCGCTGCTCAGGAGTGAAAGGCCGCCACGGACATTCAGTCTGGTTTCAGCGTTTGCAGACAGGGAAAGAGCTAAAAATGAAAGACAGAATAATAAACTGCGGGTTTTCATAAGCGTTTAATTATTGGTTAATTGCTGCAAAGTTAACACATTTTAAATAAAATGAAGGGACATGCCATTTTTTTTGACATGTCCCCTCAAGAACATAATGTCCGATGTCAACGGTGTACACCGATACGTTCACCGCTTGAGGCCTTCTGTTTAGGGGCTTTCGGTTCTTTTTCCTTCTTCTGCTTGGGCTCCTTTTCCTGCTTGGCCGGTTTCACTTCTTCGGCTTTCTTGTCTCCGGATTCTTTCCTTTCGTTCCACAGGCCCTGCTGGAAATCAGTCAGCTGCTTCTCAATGCGCGCGCGCTCGGCCTGAAGTGCCGAATCGGTCTCACAATAGTCAAACAGGGTCTCGTTCCTCAAGTTCGATGTCTTGTAGATGTCACCGTCATACTGCCGCATGACGAAATAGTCGTCAAGAGACATGTTAGTCGTGTTGTTGTAGCTGCTGGTCATGACCTGGACCTGACCCAGATACGGGCTTATCTCATCATAGTTCAGCCAGAACATGGGGTAGGCAGTGGGCTGGTCGCCGAAATTGCTCTGCAGAAGCACAGGGCAGATTGCAGTGACGCGTGTCTGGTAGTTGGACAACTGGTCAAGATAGTTGCTCTCCTTGATGTAGTATTTGCCAATTTCCGAACTGGGAATATCGGTGTTGCTGACTTTCAGTGTTTTCCCGTCATTTTCAAAAGGAATGTAGAACTTTTCAAGCATGTTCTCAATATCCAGTTCATTCTCTTTTGTGAACAGTTCATTTCCGTCCAGACGGTATTCGTATGCTTTGATTCTGCCATCGAGAATAAGGTTCAGAATCAGGGTGAAGAAATTCACACGGTCACCCAGAGGCTCTTCCGGGTAATACAGAGCGGCGTTCTTCTCCTTTTTAAGGTCCAGTTCACGGTAAATGTCACGCTTCCAGGTAATTTCTGTGGGCATGGCAGTCTGTGCAGTATACTGTGACTTGGCACGTTCAGACAGTGTGACTCCCGTGGGGCTCTTCTCCGCTGCTTCTTTTGCAGCCTGCTCCTGAAGTCTCTTCTGTGACTGGGCTCCTGCAGCAGCCGGAACTGCCAGTGCCAATGCAATCAAAATAACTTTCTTCATATCAGTTGATTATTACTTCAAGTGGATAAGTCAGCACGCGTTCAATACCGTCAGGTCCGATGGCTTTGACGCGCTGTATGTAGAACCTCTTGCCGCGTCCAAGAGCGTTGAAGTTCTTCTTCTGGCGGGCTGAAAAATGCACGCCGTCGGACAGTTCGGGAACAGCGTCACCGCGGTTGTCAAAGAATGTGCATTCAAAGCTTACGACCTTGAAACCTATGTTCAGCAGTCCGTCGTCAATTGCAGCAACGATGCCGTCAGCAGACAGCAGATACTTCTTTGGCAGAGGTTCGCCGCCGCGGTACCTTTTTGTCGTTCCGTTTTCATCGACATATTCAATGAACGGCTGCGGATCCGGCAGCTGGCGTACCTTGAACGTATAGTCTCCCATGCTCTGCCGCCTGCCTTCCTGATTGGCGGTCACAGCAATGACAATGTCCTGTCCCACCTTTTCAGGTTTTACAATGAAACCGTTGCCGCTGGTTCTGATGGTACCGTTTCCGCCTTTAATTGAGGCCGATATCATGTTGCTGGGTACACCTGGAACGGAAATGCTGACAGGGTTGTCATAACCTGCATACAGAACGTTCATCATGGTTGCTGAAACCGTTGCCAGAGGTGACACGACTGAATATTTCTGTGAAAAGTCACGTCTTATGACACCTGTTCCCGACTGCAGTTCCATATAACCGTTCAGAGTGTAGTCTCCCGTCTTGTTGCATGCTATCTGATACCATCCGTCTTCAGAATCAATCTTCTTGCCGTCAATGTAAATGGCGGGGCGTGCGGTCGAGTCAACGGCGGCCATAATTATCCGGGCTGAAAAGTTGCTGCCCTGGACCACATTCTGTGATGTCGGGATGACGTATGCGTTGATGGCATTGACACGCAGGTCACCAACGTCAATGTTCTTGACAAGGGTATGCAGGACTTCGCCTTCAGCGTAACGGACATCATTCTGCAGTTTGGTGAGCAGTGTGACGGCTGCAGCCACCGGCATGTTCTCAAAGTTGTATTCCTGCCAGTTCTTGCCTAAAGAACCTACTTTCAAAGGCACCTGTGTGCTGAAGTTGGCTTTAATGATTTCACTTTGGGTCTCATCATCAACCATGGCCAGAATATGGTCACGATATGAATTGATGGCATTGAAGAGTTCCTGACCTTTCCCGCGTTTGGGGTTCAGCATGACCTGGGTGGCAGCTTCAAGGTCATCACGGTTGCGTATGTCGTCAACCATGGCATTTTCGCCATCGGCCTCTATGGCAATCAGTTTCTTGAGCTGTTCCGCAAAGTCATAGAGCGAATCGCTCATTGCCTGAACCTCAACGGCCTTGGCGTACCATTCGCCAACCTTTTCGTGGTTTATGGAATCCTGCTGTGCAAATTCGCGCAGCACAGCCTGATTCTGCAGAGTTGAGTTCACCGTACTCTTGGACAGGCTGTCTTCAACTATTGAGAAACCGTTCAGCACGTCCGATGACACATTCATTGCAAGCATTGCCAGAAGGACAATGTACATGAGGTTGATCATCTTCTGACGCGCCGATGGCGGTCTTTCATTTTTCTTCTTTCTCATAATTCCGCTTACTTGGTTCCCATCTGGGAATTCACCTTCATTGCCTCGACCATGCGTGCATAGACGCGGTTAAGTTCCTCAATCTTTTCAACCATGAGCTGAGTCTGGGCATTCACCTTTTCAATGTTCTCCATCTGTGAACTTGCAGACTTAAGGTGCATCTGGTAGAATGTATTGATGCTTATAAGGTTACGTGAAAGCTGCTCAATCTCTTCAGAGCTCTGTTCCATCTTCTCGCTGTGCCGGCACATCTGCTCCATCTTTGCTGTCAGTTCATGAATGCGGTCAATGTAGGTTTGGGTGACCTGTTCCATTCCTGTGGTGTCCAATTGGCTTTCAGCCGTTGCTGCTACTGGTGTTACAACAGTTGCAGGC
>JAGHSY010000018.1 GCA_018065615.1 Candidatus Colenecus caballi
TAGAGACTTTTGCGTATGAGGTCACCCTCTGAAGCTCCTCTTTTTGATCTGAAAGAATTGTTAAGAAATCCGCCATAACATTTAGTTTGTGCACAAAATTACTAAAATTCCACGAAACAAAGTGCACAAATTGAAAAATATCTATACATATGAGTGCGCAAAACTTAAAAATCAGTGTCTGCCTGTTCATATCGTCACTTCCCGATGCAGAACCGCGCAAAGATGCTGCCCAGCACTTCGTTCGGGGTAATGGCGCCGCCAAGGATTTCGGCAAGGTGTGCAAGGCACTGGCGCAGGTCTTCGGCTACAAGGTCGCCGCTCAGGCCGGACTCGAGGGCGGCTAGGGTGCGCTCAATGTCGGCAAGGGCCAGGTCAAGGGCCTGCTTGTGGCGCAGGCTGGTTATGAGGATGTCCGATTCCTGGTGGGCGGGGACCGAGGCCAGGAGCTGCTGCTGGAGCCAGTCCATGCCTACGCCGTATTTGGCCTGGAAGGTGTCGGACTTGTTCACTACGCGGATTACCGTCTGGTCGGGGCGCAGGTCAAGCTGGGGGAATTCGGTATGGGTGTCGCGCATCAGGATGATGGTGCTGGCACGGGCGGCGGCCTTCATGGAGCGCTCAATGCCCATCTTCTCAATTGTGTCGTTGGTGTGGCGTATGCCTGCGGTGTCTATGAAGCGGAACAGGTAGCCTTCTATGGTTATGGTGTCTTCAATGACGTCGCGGGTGGTGCCCTGTATGTCCGATACTATGGCGCGGTCGTCGTGCAGCAGGGCGTTCAGAAGGGTCGATTTGCCCACGTTGGGGGCGCCGATTATGGCTACGGGGATGCCGTTGCGGATGGCGTTGCCGGCTGCGAAGGAACCGGACAGACGCTGTATTTCGTCCCTGATTCCGCGGGCCAGGTCCATGAGTTCCTCACGCCGGGCGAACTCGACCTGCTCTTCGGAAAAGTCCAGCTCCAGTTCAAGCAGTGATGTCATGGTAAGCAGGCGGTCGCGCAGCTCGGACAGCTTGCGGGATATGCCGCCGCGCATCTGCTGCATGGCCACGCGGTGCTGTGATGCGCTTTCGCTGGCTATGAGGTCGGCTACGGCTTCGGCCTGTGCAAGGTCCAGCCTGCCGTTCAGGAAGGCGCGTTTGGTGAATTCGCCACCTGTGGCCTGACGGCATCCGGCAGCGGCCAGCAGCTGGCAAACGCGGCCAAGTATGAAGCGTGATCCGTGGCAGGAAATCTCCACACAGTCCTGTCCTGTATAGGAGTGGGGGGCGCGGAAGACCGATACCAGCACCTGGTCAATCTCCTCTGTGCCGTCAGTGATGCTGCCGAAGTGCAGTGATTGCGGGCGGGCATCGGACAGAGCCTGCCTGCCGCGGAATATGCTGTCAGCGGCTGTAATGGCCTGCGGGCCGGAAATGCGGATTATGCCTATGGCGCCGCCCTGGGCTGTAGCTATGGCGAATATGGTGCTGTCCATCAGATTCTGTCAAGCACTTTCTCTATGAGTGATGTCATGAGCGGCTTGTAGTCGGTGTTCATTTCCTTGGCATAGCGGTTGGCTATGACCATGCAGACCGTCATGGCGTTGTGTCCCAGCAGGGCGGCAAGTCCGGCAAGGGCCGATCCTTCCATCTCGAAGTTGGTTATCTTCATGCCCTGATACTCAAAGCTCTCCACTTTGGCGTTCTGCTGCGGGTCCTGAAGTCCGGCGCGCAGTACACGTCCCTGGGGGCCGTAAAAGCCGGGGGCGGCAATGGTCACGCCCGCAGCCATGGCGGGATCACCGGCCATGATGCGGTCCAGAAGGGGCTTGCTTGGAATGGCCACGTACGGCGCTGCCTTGCGCGGTGACCAGTCCATGTGGCGGACAAACGCCTTTTCGAACTCCAGGTCGCACACGCTGTCGCGCCCTTCATAATAGTTCAGAAGACCGTCAAAGCCGATGTTGCGGACCGAACACAGATAGGTGCCTATGGGGGTGTAGGGCTGCAGTCCGCCGCAGGTGCCTATGCGCACCAGGTCCAGCGTGCGGTGCACGGGCTTTTCCATGCGCGTGCTGTAGTCAATGTTGGCCAGCGTATCCAGCTCGTTCATGACAATGTCAATGTTGTCACAGCCTATGCCGGTGCTCTGTATGGTGATGCGCTTGCCCTTGTACATGCCTGTGGCGGTGCGGAACTCGCGGTTTTCCACACGGCATTCTATGCTGTCCAGCATGGCGGCAATTATGTCAACGCGGCCGTTGTCGCCTACAAGAATGACCTTGTCTGCCAACTGCTCAGGTTTCAGATGCAGGTGGAAACATGAACCGTCTTCATTGATTATCAGTTCCGATGGGGCAAAATATGTGCTCATTGCTTATCTGTTCAAAAAGTTGATTTCCGTTGTCCGTATGTCGTTCTCCATTCGGGTCACCTGCCTTTCGGCTTCCAGCACCCGGTCTTCAAGTTCCAGCAGTCCGTCCTTCATCTGTTCCTTTTCCTGACGGCTGGCGTTGCTGTAGCGGTCGCGCATCTTGTCCAGTCCGGCGGCATCGGACTTGAACTGCTTTTCCAGTTCCTGCCACTGCTCGAACATTGCCGCCGCCTCAGGGTTCCTGAAGTCCGATGTCTCATGATACGTGGTCACGTCATCGATGATGTAGGTGAATGAGCCTTTTCCGGCCTGTTCTGACAGTTCGTAGCGCAGAAGCGTAAGGCGCTGGCGTGCGGCGCGGACTTCACGCTGGTCGGTCTGGGTCTCTGCTATCGATGTCAGCCTGGCGGCTCGGTGGATGGCCGCCGTGTCACCGTTCTCGTAGTTGTATTTGCGGTTGCCGTCTGTGGGTATGAACACGTAAATGCAGACACTGTCCGCATTCTGGCCGCGGTCGGTTGCAAACCAGCCAAGTTCATTGGCCTCATCGACCACATAAAAGTAGTCGTTTGCCGGTGAATTGAACGGCATGCCTATGTTGTCCGGTTTCAGGTACCTGCCGGTCGTGGAGTTGTAGCGGGACACGAAAATGTCAAGCCCGCCCAGTGATTCGCTGCCTGTGGCCGCGTAGTAGATGGTTATGCCGTCATTGAGAAGGAACGGGTAACGCAGGTCGCCGTCCGTGTCCAGACCTTTCATGACGGTCTCATCCTCCCACCGGTCAAAGCTCTTGAACTGCGTGAAAAGGCGGAACTGCCCGTCATCGGACTTGCGGCTGTAGACAATGTTCTGCTCCATTTCAGGAATGAACACTTCTCCCTCTGTGCCGTCGTCAAAGAAATCCCGGCGGGTGGAGAATGTTCCGGTTGACGGTCCCAGTACGTATGACCGGAACAGTTCGTCCTTGCTTATGACCATGCTGTCAATGAATGTCACACGGCTGGCGTTGCGCAGCATGCGGGACAGGATCTTCAGGCTGTCTGCCATGGTCGTGTAGCGCGCCTCCAGCTGCGCGTCATGAAGCGCCTTGTCACTTGATATGCCCTTGACAAATGCCTCAAAGTAGCTTATGGCCGGCTGGTAGTCCTCCTTTGCAAGGTAATATTCACCAAGCACGCGGTTGGCCTTGAATATCTTTTTTTCTGCGGCTTTCTTCAGGTAGGGTACAGCCTTGTCCTGTTCTCCGGTCTCATAGCAGCACACGCCGTACCAGTAGTTGCGGCTGGCATCATCGGGCTTCTGCTTCAGGTATTTGAGCATAATGGGCTTGGCCTTGCTGTAGTTGCCCTGGGTGAAATATTTCTTTCCCTGGTCAAGGGTCTGGGCACCCGCTGCAAGAGTGGCCGCCAATGCCAGTATAAATAGTCCGATCCGTTTCATACGGCCAAAGATAATTATTAATATCAGAAAATTGAAGTATTTTTGCACCCCGATTATGGGAACAGTCATTGGCGTGAGTGCCGTCACAATAGCTGTCATGATTCTGGGAATCCTGAAATTCCCCAAAATAGGCAGGCTGTCATCATACTGGGTGGTGTCCCTGCTTGGCGCCGCCGTGCTGGTTCTGCTGGGGCAGATCTCCCCAAGGCAGATTGGCAGTGCCCTGCTCTCTGACAGCGCCATCAACCCCCTCAAGATTCTGGTGCTGTTCCTGTCAATGACCATCCTGTCAATCTACCTTGACGAACAGGGCTTCTTCCGATACCTGGCCAATGTCACTCTGCGCAGGGCCCGCGCCAGCCAGATGAAGATGTTCGTGTATCTGTATCTCATAGTGTCAGTCCTGACGGTGTTCACATCGAACGATGTCATAATCCTGTCGTTCACGCCGTTTATCTGCTATTTCTCAAAGAACGCAAGAATCAACCCCATACCGTATCTGGCAACTGAATTCGTGGCGGCCAACACCTGGAGCATGGCGCTCATCATTGGAAATCCCACCAATATCTATATAGGTACGGCCTACGGAATACAGTTCTTGGATTACTGCAAGGTAATGTTCGTGCCTACGCTTCTTGCCGGCAGCGTGTCGTTCCTGCTGCTCCTGCTGCTGTTCCGCGGCAGTCTGAAGGAACCCATTACGGGCGTGCCTGAAGACATTGCCATCAGTGACCGCCTGAACTTTTCGGTGGGACTCATCCATCTGGCCGTGTGCACCGTCTTCCTGGCGCTGTCGTCGTATGTGGGTCTGGAGATGTGGGCCGTATCGGGCGTTGCCGTCCTGAGTCTCTTTGCCATTTCGCTTGTCATCGCCTTAGTCCGATGCCGCAGGCCTGCGGGACTGATTGCCTGTCTGAGACGTGCCCCGTGGCAGCTCATACCATTCCTTCTGTCCATGTTCGTCATCACAATGGCTCTTGCCGACAAGGGCGTGACGCGGGCTATAGGCAGTGCGCTTGGATCGGACTGCACGGCACTGAAGTACGGCCTGGCATCGTTCCTGGGTGCCAACGTGATAAACAACATCCCCATGAGCGTGCTGTTCTGCGGCATAATGGAACCTTTGGAGGCCGATGCCCTTCAAAAGGCGGTCTATGCCACAATAGCAGGCTCGAATGTAGGAGCTTTCCTTACTCCGATAGGCGCTCTGGCCGGCATCATGTGGAGCTCCATCCTGAACAGCCACGGCCTGAAATTCGGCTATCTGGATTTCCTCAAGATTGGTCTGGTTGCCGCCGTCCCCGCACTGCTTGCCGCCCTTGCCGGCCTTTCCATTGTGCTGTAACGGGACAAGTTTTGTGAAAACAGCTTTTTTGCCTATTTTTATAGGCTGAATATTGATAGCATTCAAAAGAATATGATAACAGGCGAAATAAAGAACCGTATCGACTCCATATGGGACACCTTCTGGACGGGAGGCATAACCAATTCAATCACCATCCTTGAACAGATGACATATCTGTTTTTCATGAAGATGCTCGACGATGCCCAACGCACCAAGGAGGCAAATGCCAACGCATTCGGAGTGACTGTCAAGGAACCGACATTCAAGGATGGAATGTGGCACAACCCAGATACCGACAAGGATGTTCCGTATGCCAGCCTGAGATGGAGCTTGTTCAAGAATATGGAGCCTGAGACTATGTTCCGTACCGTAAGCAGGGATGTGTTCATCTTCATCAAGACTCTCAATGATGGCAAGGAATCGGCATACAGCAAGTTCATGTCTAACGCCACATTCCAGATTCAGAGTCCAAGAACGCTTGTCAGGATAGTCGAGGGCATTGACAGCCTGGATATGAACAACCGTGACACCATGGGCGATGTCTATGAGTATGTACTTGGCAAGATGGCGGCATCGGGCAACAACGGACAGTTCCGCACGCCCCGCCACATAATCCGTATGAT
>JAGHSY010000012.1 GCA_018065615.1 Candidatus Colenecus caballi
GTTTTGAAACATTTGCAGCAAAAGCAACACGTGATGCTGACAATTCAGGTTCAACCGCTTCTGGTGACCTTTCCAATTATCACCTGACATTCGTCGTAAACGGTTACAAGCAGATTGCCAGCGATGCTCCGGTTTGGGTATTTGAAAACCAGACTGTAAATTACGCAGATCCAAAGTGGTCATACAAGCCTCTCCGTTTCTGGGACAAGTCAGCTTCAGGATATTTCTTCTATGCTGCAGCTCCAAAGAAAGACAGTTGGGGTTTTGATAAAACTACCAAAAAGTACACTTTTTCTGATCTGACACTTACAGGTGAAAGCATCGCTTCATCAGATGCTATCAACTCTGCAGCAATATTCGGAGACTATGATCTGATGCTGGCTCATGATGTAGAAGGCTACACCGCATACAATTCAGATCCTGTCAATCTGGAATTTGACCACATTCTCAGCCGTTTCAACATTGGTGTCAGAATGAGTGATAAGGTACCTTCTGGTGACGTAGTAATCACTTTGAAAGAAATCGGACTGTTCAACATGGCAAACAAGGGTTCATTTGATGAAGGACTATCAAGCGGTGATGCTCTGAAGGCTGGCACAAACGCTCGTTGGACAAATGATAGTAAATTCACTGAAAGCATCGGATACAAAGAAGATCTGAAACTTGACAATGATTACTGCTTTGTTTATCAGGCACTCTTCATTCCACAGCAGATTGAAGATGATGCACTCCTTGAGCTTGACGGTTCAAACAAGGCTTCATATAAGAAGGCTTACTTGTATATCAATTACACTTTGACGACAAAGGATGAAAACGATAAAGACGTAAGTGAAGATTTCAAGTATTACTATAACCTTGCACATCTCTTCAACGGATCAACCAAGTCAGATAAAGTTGCTTTCAATGAAGGTTGGCAGAACGTGCTGTACATCACCATTGATCCTCTGGCCATCAACTTTGACGGTAAGGTTTACGAATGGGATTACGCAGCTAGCGGCGATGCTACAATTCCGGAGTAATTTCATCAGTTAACTCTTTTCTTTAAATAGGCCGGCAGGGGACGGTATCCCCTTCCGGTCACAAAAAGGCAAAGGGTCCGGACCGGTGATATTTATAAAAACGGATTTTTAAGTTGAACAGAATTATATAAGGTTTATTATATATAAGGTATGAACAAACTGATCAGACATATTATGGTTCTTGCAGCTGCGGGGGTGGCCCTGGCCGGCTGTGGGAAAAATGAACTGATTGGAGTGGAGCATACACCGACCGATGAAATCAGGTTCAACAACGGTTACATTGACAACCTGACACGAAGCACCTCACTCCTGAGCGAGCACATGAACACAATGGGAGTCTGGGGCTGGTACACGCCACAGGGCAAGCAGGAGGAATGCCTGTTCAAGGACCAGTGCGTGGAATTTGACCGTGAGTCAGGCAAATGGACCTACACCCCCAAGAAATACTGGGACAAGAACTGCACATACCTGTTCAACGCATACGCACCTCACGCATCGGAGTCCGATGGCGCGAAAGTAACAATTGACCGCAGCACCAGACACTTCAGCATAAGCGGAATCACTCTTAAGGGTGACAACACAATGGAAGGCCTGCGGCAGGAAGCACCTCTGGGCCGTTTCATCAACGTCAGTGATGACGACTGGATGATAGACCGCAAAGGCCAGGACATTCTTGAAGCCAACGGCCGTGAAGTGGAATTCAACATGCAGCACATACTGTCAAAGATCTGCGTAGTGGCACATCTGGACGAATTTGTCGGCACAATCACAATAGACAGCCTCAAAATCGGTCCCTTTATCAGCAAAGCCGATTTCAACCAGAATGCCGATGCAGAAAACGAATGGACACTAGATTCCACAGCAACCCGCTACTACGCATCAAGTGAAAAGAACTTGACAGTTGACAAGCCTATGTGCGTACTGGAATCACTGATATTCCCGCAGGAATCTGCAAGTGACCAGAAACTGGAAATACACTACTCCATCAACGGAGCGGCTTTCTTGTACACGCACAGCCTGAAAGCAATTTTCGAAAACAGATTCATGACAGCCCACAACTACGTGATTACACTGACCATCGGACCGGAGATAATCAAGTTTGACGGCAGCGCAGTCCAGTGGGATGACAATGAAATTCACAGATACATTCAATAGTCAGCGACATGAAAGCCATTAGAATTCTAACCGCAGCACTGGCAATGGCAGCACTGATGTCATGTCAGGATTCTGGCCAGATCAGGGATAACCTTGAGAATGGTCGCACCAGGACTATTGAATTTTCAAACTATGTGGGTTCCCATACAAGAACGTCAAAAAAGACAGGAAACAGTTTCGTTGCCGGTGACGTAATGGCCGTATGGGGTGACCAGATTACAGGAAGCGACTATGAGGAAATCTTTAACGGCCAGCAGGTAAGCTACGTGTCAGGAGACACCTGGACCTACGCCAACAAGAGACTCTGGAACCCGGGATCGGACTACACGTTCTATGCCGTTTTCCCATACATGGAAGACCCCCTGTATGAAATCAGTTCGTATGAAGAAGGCCGTCTTTTCAAGATAAAGAACTACCAGGTACCTGAAGCGGGCACCGACCAGATTGACATCATGATATCTGAAAGGCGCCCCGTATCGCCCTATGACAAGGTCGATATGATATTCCACCACATGCTCACCAAGATTGATTTCATATTCCGCATATCAGGTGACTTCAACCTTCTTGGCATAGCATACGTTGAACTGACCAAATTCCACATTGAAGGTATCAAGAAGTCAGGAACATTCATTCAGACAGCATGGAGTGACGACAATCTGCCGGTAGGATACTGGGAAAACGGCACAGACCTGCTGGAGATTCCTGACATCAAGGGAGTCAGGTCCGATGACCTGGAAATAAGACATGTCCTTGAAGACTACCTGCTTGTTCCCCAGACACTTGATGACAAGATAAAGTTCAGTGCCGAATTCAAGATACACTACAACGACAGCACCTCCTGCGTCATAACCAGGGACAGCATAGTCATTGCGTCACTGACAGGAAAAGACAAGGAAGGCGGAACAACGTCAATCAGAAACTGGGAAACTAACACCAGTTATGTGTATCAGCTTGTTTTCAACCCCGGCAAAAACGAACACGGCGGCAGCACATCACAACCCAACGGCAGCATATCGACAGACGGCAATTCCATTGCTGACATTGACATATCACAAGACGGCAACGGAGACTACCATGTTGATGAAGACCGCGACGGAGAGCCGGATTATGATCTTGTCTGGGCCGATCCTGACGGAGACGGAACGGAGAACCTCTACCCCGACCGCAATGGTGACGGAGAGCCCGATGACCCCAGCGCCGGTAATCTTTGGATAGACACAGACGGTGACGGAATGATTGACACCGAGGTGTCACGCACAAAGCCAGGAGACCCCAGCGCCGATGTTCCCGAGACCGGCACCGAGCCTGTTCCGAACGCAGTTATCGGCAACGACCCCAACGCGCCCAATGACATAAATGTGACTGTCGATGAAGACGGAACATACTGGGTAGATGAAGACCTGGACGGTGAACCTGACTACAAGCTTGTCTGGGATGATCCTGACGGAGACGGAACGGAGAACCTCTATCCCGACCGCAATGGTGACGGAAAGCCCGACAACCCCGCTGCAGGTGACCTCTGGGTCGATACTGACGGAGACGGAAAGGCGGACACCGAAATGAGCAGGACAGCGCCTACGGAAGAAGGAACTGACATTCCGACATATACAAATACTATTGAATTCTCGGCATCGGCCTATGACTGGGACAAGGATTGGGAATCGGTGTTGGACATTGGAGATTCCAAATAGCAATAAATATTTACAATATGACATTGTATCCAAGACATATCATCAAATTGTTTGCAGGCGTAGGCATGACAGTCATCATGGCATCATGCAGCAATGACAAAATTGAGATTGGATCACGCATATCACTGAGTGCCAACCTTAATTCGCAGACTAGAAGCATCATAGCAAGCGCTGACGCCATGAAATATGACGGTGCGGCATTCGGTGTGTACGGATACAAGAACTTCAACAATCTGGACCAGCTCATATTCAACAATGTCAAGGTGGAGTACAGCAGTTCAGACTGGACCTACACTCCAAAGAAATTCTGGGACAGGAATGCCTACTACCACTACATTGCATACTGGCCGTACGGCATGGACGTGTCAAATGACAACACCAGCCACACCCTGACCATAAGCGGCATACCCAACTGGCAGAAGGAAAGCCCGGAAGCCAATGACGTCATGATAGCATGCAGCCAGCGTGAGGCAAAGGACTATCTCAATGAAAACGGCGGTGAAGTGCGGTTCACATTCGAACACATGCTGGCGCAGATAGTAATAAAGGCATGGTATTTCGGTAACCGGAATAAAAAACCGTACATTACAGGGATTTCCATAGGGTCCGGTGAAAAGCCCGTAGCAAAGCAGGACGGGACTTTCTCCCTAAGTCAGAAATATTCCGATATATTTGAGCCCACATATAACGTGACGGCTTCCGGTGACGCCAAACTGGCAGACAACGCAAGCGGCGATGCCGTAGAACAGTATTTTGACACCGAGGATGAAGGAAAAGCCAGCGCATTGCGTACAACAGTCTGCTCATGGCTGGCCGCACCCTACGGGACAGAGGCAGGAAAAGACGTACCAATAAATATTTCTTACAAACTGAACGCCGATGGAACTGTACGGTCATTTGGAAGCAGTGTTCCGTTCGGATACCTGACACCAGGAAACAGGTATGTAGTGACCCTTAAGTTCGACACATCCGGTGACGTGGTCAACCTTGACGGTATAATCGTAAAGCGCTGGGAAACCGGTGACGACATAACTGACGAGGTTTACAACTGGTAAAAAAACAAGGGGTTTCCTTGTGCATTTCAACGCAGAAGAGCTATATTTGTAATATAAAATAAAACATGGTACGCACAAAAATGAAAAGGACTATGAGAACAAACAATATAAAATTCATGGCAGCAGCACTTTGCGTTGCTATTTCCTTCATTTCATGCCAGAACGACAATTACGCTGACAACAGCGATCTGATATATCTGTTCCCTGAATTCCAAAGCGCCCAGGCAATCCAGACACGCGGGGTGGCAAGCGGCGACTACAGCAGCTACACCCCGCAGAGCGGTGACAAAATACAGGCCTTCACATACTATGACGAAGACAAGGAATCTCCCATGTACGGAATCAGGACCGGTGCCTTCACATATATGGACGGTGAATGGAAATCGACAGTAGGCTGTGAAAAGGAAGCAAGCCTTGACATCTACAGTTTCATGCCGGCCGACATTGCATCGGCCTCAATGGCAGAAAACGGAAAACTCACGCTGGGCAGTCTGAAAATAATCTCAGCCAAAGACGTCATGTATTCAGTTGCAGCAGCCAAGACCAAAGAAGAACTTGCCGCCGGTGTCTTCCATCTGGAAAAAATCCATCTGCCAGTAAGTGAAACTGACAAGGAAGACAAGGTCTGGCTTGCAATGGACCACATGTTTGCAATGGGAACGCTCAATTTCAAGGCCAGTTCCCAATACCTGAAGATCAGGGACATTGAAATAACAGAAGTGAAAGTGAGCGCCGCCAAAGGATACAGTGCCGCAACAGTCACATACGGCAATCCCACTACCGTAAATTTCAGCAGCGCCGCCTGTTCAGGTTCAAGCCTGGATGTTGACATTGACCTTCCCGACCCTGACGCCACAACAGGCAAGGTGCTTCTCACTGAAGAAGGACAGGATTACGGATCATTCTACTTCCTTCCAAAAGCAGGTTTGCCGCTTGAGCTCACAGTGACCTACAACGTCTATACAAAGGCAAACGCTTCCGGTGACGCGGTCCTGACCAGAGAAAACCAGAAGGCAGTCAACAGCAAGCTCATAACGATTGACAATCTGAAAGCAGGACAGTCCCACAAAATAACAGTCACGGTAAAGCCCACATACCTGTATGTTCTGGCCGACGAGGACGGAGAGTTGGAACTGACAATAGAATAACAAACCAAGAAAAAGGACAATACAGCATATGAATTCACACAGCATGAATAACCTTAGACCCGGCAGCCTGATACTGCTGGGAATGTTGCTTTTAACCGGTGTCAGGACAATGGCTCAGACCACTCCGGCCATCAACATTGGCGGAGACATCTATGGCGGAGGAAAGGCCGGAAAGGTAGGTACAGGCTTCAGTGCAAATACTGAAACTGCCACCAGCGTGACAATTGCAGACGGTAGCCTGAACAACGTCTATGGCGGCGGTGAAAAGGGCGACAGCAAAGGTGTTACGACCGTGACCGTCAAGGGCGGTGAAATTAACGGCAACGTGTTCGGTGGAGCAAAGATGGCTGGCATTGACGGCGGCACTCATGTCCTTCTTGACGGAGAGAATGCCACCAGAGATATGTTCATAAAGAATGTCTATGGCGGAAATGACGTATCAGGCACCGTTTCCGGCCAGGCTCATGTTGAATCTCTTGCAGCAAGCGGCGATGCCGTCATCATGTACGTTGACAACCTGTACGGCGGCGGCAACGGCGACTATGACTATACAGCATCGGGCGATGCCCAGGGACTTGCAGCACCGGACATAGCATCGGTCCGCATAGACCTGAAGGGCGGCTGCTACGGCCAGGTGTTCGGCGGCGGCAACAGCGCTACGGTAACAGAAAGCACAATAATCGAGCTTAACAATACAACCGCTACACTCAAGGACAGGGACGGAGAATCTCTGGACTACCAGTTCTCACGCGTGTTCGGCGGCAACAACAAGGTTGCAATGGCCATACGCCCCACCTGGAATCTCATCAAGGGCAGCGTTGACAACCTGTATTCGGGCGGCAACCAGGGTGATATGACCCACACCAACGGTATCCTGGTGGCAGTTACGGGTGCAGACATGACCGTAAACAACATGTTCGGCGGCTGCCGTATGGCAAATGTCAATCCGGCAAAGGCCACAATAACACAAGAGACAATTGAAGAAATTGCATTCCCCGCAGGTTACGCAGCACGCGTGCTTGTCACCGGCGGCCGCATCAACAACGTTTACGGCGGCAATGACGTATCCGGCAACGTGTATGGCGGTAACGCGCTTGAAATACGCAGCAGCATCATGGGTGACATCTACGGCGGCGGCAACGGTTCGTATGCATACACAGACCAGGCCACAGCATCGGGTGACGCAGACTATTATTATGAGACTCCGGCAGGAATGACATCGGCCCAGGCCCTGTATGGCCACAGGCCGAATGCCGAATCGGTCTATCTGCACATTGCCGGAACAGAAGGAAATCCCACATACGTAGGCGGAAGCCTGTACTGCGGCGGCAACAGCGCCACCCTGTACAAGGAAGGCGGAAATGCAGCAGCCATCCTGAAGATTGGTTCATACGTGTCGGCAAAGAACGTGTTCCTGGGCTCGAACGGCGCCAACATGGTCACGGAAGACATACTCAAAAGATATGACGACGACGCTTTCAGCAGTTTGGATCTGACAGATTCCGATACGTTCAAAGAATACATGCGCGGCTGTGAAATGGCCGTCAAGCCATCGGTATCATTTGATGATGATTATGCGGATTACTCCACAAAGTTCGAGTCACTGTTCTGCGGCGGTAACGTTGGAAGCATGTCCGCCGACGGCTACTTTGACCTGGATTTCCTGCAGGAACTTGTAATATACCAGAAACTGGTGGGCGGCTGCAACAACGCCAACGTAGCCGCATCGGATTGGAATGCGGAATACAAGGGCGGTCTTATTACACACAACGACACAAAGGTCATACTCAATGTTGACGGTGTAAGGTTTGACCCCAAGACCATTACTTACAACGAAGAAGAAAACAAGTTTGAAGAAACTGTCAGCAAGGGCACTGACGGCCTGTACAAAGGCGGCAACATTTACGGCGGCTGCTATTCCAGCGGCTATATTGACGGCGGCGTGAAGATAAGCATCAGCAGTGACGCGGTTGACCCTGCTGTACGCGCAGAACTGGAATCAACCCTGGAGAACCACATTGGAGCAGTGTTCAACACCGCGCTGTCAGCTTTCGGCGGCGGCTATGGCAAGGAGACTGAAATCCGGGGCAACACGGAAATAAACCTTACCGATAACGCCGATATCATCAAGGTATTCGGAGGCGGTGAAATGGGCGTCGTGAACGGCAGCACCGCCATCAACCTGAACGGCGGCAAGGCCGATGCCATCTACGGCGGCGGTTTTGAAGGTCTTGTCAAGGGCAACGCCACTGTCAGCCTTAACGACGGTACCACCCACTTTGCATTCGGCGGTGCCTGCAATGCAGACATTGAAGGCTATACCGAAATGCTTATAGGTGCAGACGGTGATCCGGAAATCACCGATGAAGTCTTTGGCGGCAACGACTTTGGCGGCCAGATTCTTGGTGCAGGCATTCATGATGCATACGGCACGGACAAGGTCAAGTCCAACACATACGTTTTATATAAGAACGGAGCAGTTGCAGGCGGCATTTACGGCGGCTCATACGGAAGCTACGACTACACATCAGATCCTTTCCTTGCAAAGGCTAAGGAAACAGGCTTTGCATTCCCGGCATTCACTACAGCCGTTACCGATGACGGTACCGCACAGATTTACGCAAATTCATACGTTGACATTCAGACATCGGCACAGGATGCCGTTGCCGGCGGCAATATCTACGGCGGCGGTTACGGTTATCTGAACATAAAGGGTACCAGCAGCATTGGTGAAGATGGCGTCCAGCTCCCCATCGTTGACATGAAGGACACCTACGTCCTTCTGCGCAGCACCAATGCAAACACAGATGTGGCTCCCAACATTCTGGGCGGCGGTTACTATTCCACGGTCGATAACACCCGCGTCGATGTACGCAGCGGTCTCACCCCCAACCTTTACGGCGGCACATACGGTGCAACGGCAGCAACATCTGCAACTGAGCACATGGATCCCGCTGTCAACTACCGCAGCCAGAGCACGACCGTAAACGTCTATAGCGGCACAGCCAAGAACATGAACGTGTTCGGCGGCGGAGCCAATGCCGGTTCAGTTGAAACCAACGTCAACCTTCTTGGCGGCACGGTGAACAACGTATATGGCGGCTCCAACATGGAGGGTGTTGTCCTGACAGCCAATGTCAGCGTTCCCGACGGTTCGACATCGGTTTCAAACGCAATATTCGGCGGCGGTTACGGCAGTGACGACAATCTTCCCTGTGACGTGCTTACTGCAAATGTTAACTGGGCTTCAGGGGCAGCATACGTCAGCGGCGGTGTAATATACGGAGGAAACAACGCCAAGCGTGCCACCAAGACCACAAACGTGAATATCAGCGCACCGGTCAAGACATCGGCCAGCGGCACATACGCCAGCGTCTGCGGCGGCGGCAACGGTGAGAACACCATTACCGGCCACGCCCTTGTCAACCTGAACAGCGGCGCTCTGGTCAGAAACGTTTACGGCGGCGGCCGTGACGGCAAGGTCTATGGCTACTATGACGACAAGAGCAAGGCTACAGCATATTATGATGAGGCCAACTATGACCGCAACGTTTACGCCCACTGGGCATACACGGCACCTGAGACTGATGAGATATGGGGTAAAATAAACTCTGATCCCAACACCTGTATCATAATAAATGGAGGTGCAACGGCAGAGAACATATACGGTGCAGGTTACGGTGACGGAGCAACAGTCAGCGGCAGCACATACGTACAGCTTGCCGGCGGTACTGTAACCGAAGACATATTCGGCGGCGGTTATTCAGGCAACGTTTACATTCAGCAGGCCGGCAATCTTGGCACAGCCACTGCTCCCGCCAATATGGAAGGCAACCTTTATACATCCGTTGACATTGATGCAGGTTCAGTACGCAACGTCTATGGCGGCGGATACAACGGAAATGTAGGCAGCGATGAAGCTGAGGCAGAAACCAAAGTACGCATCGGTTTTGAAGGAGACCCGGCAATAGGACGCAGCATATACGGCGGCGGCTACAAGGGCGCTGTCATAGGCATTGCCAAAACCCGCATGTGGGGCGGCCACGTGGGTTACAACTATGACTCTGAAAACGACAGATATGTTGAGAACCTGAACTATGAAGGCAGCACCGGAGAACTTCTCAAGGAGAACGGCAACGTGTTTGGCGGCGGTTTCGGTGAAGGTGCAACGGTTGACAACACGGATGTCACCCTGTATGACGGAACAATACGCAACAGCCTGTACGGCGGCGGTGAGATTGCAGCCATAGGACGCGGCAGTGTGAATGATGACAAGATAAGCGCTACCATTGAACAGGCCGGTTCCACTCTTATACACATGTACGGAGGTCTGGTAGCAGGTGACGTGTTCGGCGGCGGCCGCGGTTATGCCATTGACGCATACGGCAACACCACCACGGGTGAGATAGGCTACTCGGACGGTTACACGTTCGGCACCACCGCAGTATATGTACACCGCGGACAGATAGGCACTGAACAGAACGTGGCAAAGGGCCAGGGCAACGTGTTCGGCGGCGGTAACATAGGTTACGTCTATACCGCATCTGGAACAAAGAGTTCCTCTGACGGTTACTACTACAATAACGGTCTGCTGACCGAGGACTGCAAGGTGGTTGTGGCACCCGTATGTATGGTTACTGCAGACGACGGTGTCACAATTGGCAAAGATTACGACAAGGGTGAATACGTACCCGTTGAGGAGCTGAACACACTTGCAGCAGCCGCTCCAGAATGGGAGAAAATGGATGAAAAAGGAATCACCATAGGCAACGCAGTGTTTGCCGGCGGTAACGTATCGTCCGGTTCCGATAAGGTTTACGCAAACGCCAAGACCGTGTTCGGCAATGCCACGGCATCAGTGACCGATGTCTTCAACAATGACTTCATATCAATAGGAAATGACGGAATAGGCGGTCTGTACGGTGACGGCAACCTGACATTCGTTGACGGTTACCGCGAACTGAACATCACAAACTACGGCACAGACTACTACAATCTGGACCACGAACTGACCTACAAGGAATACCTTGCACTGAATGACCGTGAACGCGCATACTTTGAACTGCAGTACTATAACGAAAATGAAGTCAAATATGAAGACTTCTACCAGTCAAAGTCCGTGCATGAGTATGATGGCAAGGCCTATAAGGCAAACCAGATTATCACCGCAGCGGAATATGCCCTTATAACGGACGCTGAAGAACAGGCCAAATGGACACACGTTGACAGCAAGACCTACAACAAAGGCACAAAACTGTCCGAAACGGAATGGAACCTGTTCCCCGAAGACTGGCATGATGACTGGGAACTTCTCGGTTTCTGCACCCTCTATGCAGGCCGCATGATCAACACCATACAGAGGGCCGATTTCTGCGGTGTGTTCGGCAGCCGCATCTGTCTGCGCGGCGCACAGGACCGCGTAACTGACGTTGCGGACTACACCAACTACACAATAAACCGCGTGAAGGAGGTCTCACTCAACAAGACTGGTGACCACGGCAACTATTTCGGTATATACAATGTGGTGAACTATCTGGGTGCACTGACCAGTGACGTTGACTTCCAGGAAGGAATACGCGTAACCAGTAACACCGATGCCGGATACAAGGATGACAATTACGGAAAAGATTCTTCCACCGGTCTATGGTCCGGCTGGAAGCAGGAACACCTGAACGACCGCAAGCGCAACAACGGTACCAGCAAGAACCAGGTGGCACTGGCATCGGGCGTATGGCTTGAGATTGTCGATGAATCCACTGAAGCCCAGGAAAAGGGAGAAGACGGCACCAAGCCCAAGATTTACGGCCCCATTACCGGTGTTGTGGAACTTGACCTTCTTAACGTGGCTACCGGTGAGGGTGGCGGTTATGTGTATGCAAAGAACGTACACGGTGTACGCAGTAATACAAGTCTTGCACAGGTAACTCTGAGTGAAGCGAACCGGGGTGCCGTCTCAAAGAAGCAGTATCAGTATGAAGATGCCGTTCAAGGCGACAAGATGCAGTCTTCAGGCAACTTTGTCCACTCAACCAAGCGCATTGTCGATGACTGCTACCCGCAGAACGGCGCATATTACGGTGAAAATGCCGCCCCGGCCCACTACTGGTTCGTACGCGGTGATTTCTACGTATATGACCAATACATATCGGCATACACCGGTTCAGCACAGGCATACGCCAAGACGGTAAGCATACCTCTTACAATAACAGCCGAATCCAACGGCCGCCTGCAGCTGGAATCAGTCAATGACAGCTACTACGCATACTGGGAAGGTGAGCCCGATACCAAATACAAGAGCCAGACCACTGACAACGCTATTCTGGTGAACGGTGTAACATACGTCAAGAATGCCCCCATATCATATTATGACTGGAGCAAACTGACAAGTGATGACCGGAACATGTTCCAAAAGGTCACATACGTATGTTCAGATGACGTCACCTACGGCAGCACATCATACCATGCCGGTGACGTGATTCTGCCAGACACCTACAGCAGTCTGCCAGAAACCACCCACATCTGCACGCAGGACTTCATCTCAGGCGGTAATGCTTATGTGGAGGGCGATGAGATTGACGCTGCGACATACGCAACTCTTGATGAAAACAAGGACAACTGCAAGCCCGTCAAGTCGTTCTTCAACATAACCAACGCCGTGTCACATGACAACGGATTCCTGCTGACCTTTGACTGGGACAACCCTGAAATATGGGATGACTACTATCATAGTGAAGCCGGCACAG
Organism: Candidatus Colenecus caballi; assembly: GCA_018065615.1. Classification (GTDB taxonomy): domain Bacteria; phylum Bacteroidota; class Bacteroidia; order Bacteroidales; family Bacteroidaceae; genus Colenecus; species Colenecus caballi. Next base: position 12,812 of record JAGHSY010000012.1, read on the forward strand.
CAGTAATGAAGAAGAACCAGTACAAGAGTGAAAGCGAAAGCGGATACATTCTGAGTCCTACATTCAACGCGACACAGAACGGTGTATTCGGACAGTTGTACTTTACAACCGGTAATCTGATTGAAAAGGCCGTATATGACGCACAGGGCAATGTCACAGCAGCTCTGACATCCAAGGGAATTGCAGACCCGCGTACCGGTCAGGCATCATTTGAAGTGGCATACATTGCCAAGAACAACTGTGAATTCTCCATAAACGGTGAAGACTACAACTATGTCAAGGGCGCTCCTGTCACAAAGACGGTATGGGATGGATTCGGAGAATATCAGGACAAATTCGAACCTGGCTACATCTGCACCGAAACATACCAGATGTCCGAATCGGAAATGATAATCAACGGCGAGACCCTTACAAATACTGAATATGCAGGTCTCAAGACCAGATACAATCTTTCGGACAAGTCCCTTCAGGAACTCCAGCACAGACTCTCACCTGTTTACATCTGTTCCAATAGCGGAAACTGGGGCGGCAGCCTGTTCCTTGACCAGAACAACTATGAGGCTGTCAAGTTCGGCAATCTGTCAGCTGCTGAACGGAGCAAGTTCCACTACAACTACGATGCGTTTGACATGCTGTCCGAAAACTTCACTGACCCGAACAGGACCCTGTTACATTACCAGGGTGCAACAGGCAACCACGCGAACAACGGAGTTGCAATAGAAAAGCAGATTCCTTATGCCGAAAAGGAGGCAATAGACTACACTGCAACGTATGAGGGTTCCCAGGAACTGAATGCAGGTCAGGACATTCAGGTAACAAGAGGCGGTGAACTGATTACCGTACAGACAATCAAGGAGGATGACGTGCTCATCAACACCGAATATGAAAAGCTTACCAATGAGCAGTCATGCTACACTGCACTGCTCATTCCGGGAAAGGATCCGGCAACCAAGGTCTATTACGTTGTAAACACTCCGTTCCAGGTAAGTGACACATATTATAACACCGGCAAGATCATTTCCGATGACGTCTATGCCAACCTGAGTGAAAAGGGCAAGGTGACTCCTGTCACCAAGAGCAGTCTGCCCGGATCAGGTGGTATATTGCAAAACGCTACTAAGGCCTACTATTTCTGCACCAAGGAGTACACTGCACAGACTGCAATCCCCGCAATAGAAGGTCTGCACGGTGCAATTGCAGTTGGAGGTACCGTTCCGGTTGGCACCATCATCAATGAAGGCAGTTCTGCCGGAGATTACGGTTCACTCAAGAACCTGCAGAAGAACTTCAGCATTGACGGCAAGGTTCCTACCGCAACCAGCACGCTGTACGTGGCACGTGAAGCTGACATGAGGGATCTCAGTCAGGACAAGATAGTCACCGTGACATACTGGTATGATTATGTTGAAAGTGACGAGAGCGGTTCCAACTACGAAAACATCCGTGAACGCCACATTGTGAACGTGCACGTACACTTTGAGAGCGGTGTTCCCGCCATTGGCGAACTGCTGCCGCCAAGCACCGTGCTGCCAGGCACCAAGGTCGGTCTGAACCAGCCTACGGTCAGCAAGGGCGCCTATGAAATCCTGGGCGGCGGCTGGGAGATGTACACCAGCCAGGCCGATGCGCAGGGTCACAAGAACGGTGTTCCGTACGTGAACAACAACACAAAGATGTACTGGTATCAGGACGGCTACTACGTGGCATACTACGCAAAGTCATATCTGGGCAAGACATTCTCCAACCCGGTACAGTTCAGCGTTGCCAACTACCACAAGATGGCCGATGTCGTAAGCAGCAAGCATCTTGAGGAGGTTGCAAGCGGTGATGCCGTTGAAGTCTATGACTACATGTACATTGATGATGCGGTAAAGGCCGGCAAGAAGAATCCCAAGATATACATAAACAGCGCTGAAGAACTTGACGATATGGCCGGATTCTTCACTCTGACCACGACAGAAGAAAGTCTGGCCGATGTGAAGGCTGCCCAGCGTCTTGACTTCTACCTGCATTCAGACGTTGCCCATAACGGTACATGGAATCCGATAGGCACCGCATCGGACTGCTTTGAAGGTACATTCCACGGTGATGGCCATACCATAAGCGGCCTTGACCACTCGCTGTTCGGACACCTTTGCAACAATGTCTATAATCTGGGCGTTACCGGTTCGTTCACCGGCGGCGGTATTGCCGATGAAGGCACAGGCCGTGCCGAGAACTGCTGGATTGCCACCACCGGCACACCTGCCACAGGTACCATGGCAATCATAGGCAACCCCACCCGCACGGGCTTGGATCTCATCCAGATTGTCAACTGCTACTATCCTGAAACAAACATCGCATACAGCACTGCAAGTACCACTCACGGTGTAGCCACCATGAAGCCTGTAAGCGCATTCCTGAACGGTGAGGTAGCATACAATCTGAACGGTTTCTACCTGAACAAGCGCTACTATGACGGAATTGGGCAGAAGAGCGGTGACGGATACAAGTACTGGACAATGAATGACAGCCGTACAGACAGGAACAGCCAGGCAAGTGAAGGCTACTATCCTGCCGGCACCGGCAAATATGTTGAAGACTACTATGCCGACGGCCAGTTCCGTTATTCGAACGGCATGATTCCGCTTAACCGGAACATACGTGAGAATGAACTCAAGCAGTTCTTCCCCATATATCCCGATGACTACATATTCTTCGGTCAGAAGCTGAGTTTCAATACCGCTACCCATGACAACAGTCCAAGCGTTATCATAAAGTCAGTTGCCGAAGAAGAGGAAGATGACGACACCCGTCTCATCGACCTTGAGTCAACAGGTAACCGTGTATTCCGTTCACCTGCATACTACGGCAGCAGCAATATGGGCATTGCACACTTCAACAGCAATGCAGTGTTCAACGCCACATATACCGTACCCGCAGGCCTGTATGAAAGCACAGCAAACACCTACAATGCATTCAAGGGTATGACAGCCATTGACTTTACGGAGTACAATGACGCCACTTGGGCAAAGGGTATGGACAGCGGCATATTCTTCCGTAAAGTCACTGACTACATGGGTCTGACAGACTTCCATACCAGCGGCCTTACACAGAACCTGCTGGCCTACATTCCTGCCGCCAATTCAAGCAATGCCGATGCTCCCGAATCCAAGACCAACAAGATTCTGAGCGAATACTTCAATGAGCCTGTCCTTACAATTGACTATGATAACTACAGCAATGTTGCCAAGGTCAGCAACGCCAGTGCGGTTCTTGGACATATTGTTCAGAAGAACGGATCATACGTGGCACATGAAGACCAGTTCCTGGTTGACCTGCAGGACTTCAACGCTCCTATTGCCTACACCTTTGATGACGGCAAGTACATGTGGTACCAGCGTACTCCATCAGCATTCGTCAAGAACGGTGCAAGCGGTTGGGAAAGCGTGAGCCTGCCATTCACAGCCGATGTTGTCACAACGACTGACAAGGGTGTCATAACCCACTTCTATTCAGGCAACAACCTGGGTCATGAATACTGGCTGCGTGAATTTGACGTGGTTGATGACAGCAAGGCCGTATTCAAGTCTCTTGCCCAGGGAACCGATGACTATACTGTTGACAACACATTCCTGTGGGACAAGTACTACAGCTATCAGAGCCGCAAGGACAAGAACGAGGACCAGTATCAGACATACTACGACGATGCCAGAACTTATGAAAACTATCCGCTCTACACCGCTGCAGTACCTTATCTGATTGGTTTCCCGGGTTCGGCCTACTATGAGTTTGACATGAGCGGAACATTCGTGCCCGAGAACACCTACAGCGCCGTCACAAAGCTGGGCAAGCAGACCGTGACATTCATCTCTGTCAACAATGCCCAGATTGGAGTGTCCGATGAAGACTACGCTTCAAACAAGGTTACGGCAAGTGACTATACGTTCACCGCATCATACCAGACCAAGGATGCCGATGGCGCTTACCTTCTGAATGCCGATGGCACTGAGTTTGCCCTGGCATCGGGCGATGCCACCAAGCCTTTCCGCGCATACTTTACAAAGGAAGCTGCCGCAAGCGGTGCTCAGACACGCGGTGCCCTGTATATCGGATATGCAGGAGATGGCAGCCAGAATGAAGAACCTGCACCGGGCCTGTCAGCCCGTGGTATTGAGATTCGCGGCGGCAATGGCAAGATACTGTTTGAGAGCACTCTGGACTACAGCGTGACTCTGCCACTCTACACCACGAACGGCAAGCTGCTGCGCTACGTGACCGTGCAGCCTATGAGCAAGTGCTCAGTCCCCGTCAAGGGAGGCAGCATCTACCTTATTGGCAACCACAAGGTGCTGGTCAAGTAAAATGAATATTGCATGAGCAAAGAAGAAAAGAAAGCATCAGTGAGAGAGCGGGGGGATGACAACGTATAAGGAAATAATAACGAGTATGAATAACCGCACTGTATCACTGACTAATGGCCGAACGATGGCAGAGCATTTACTGCTCTTTATCGTATGGCTCATTTGTCCCATGTGCAGTGCCTTTGCTCAAGTGCCTGATGAGGTCAATGAGGACTTTGTCATTGCGTCACTTCTGGTGGCAAGCCCCGGTGAAGCGTTGTATAGCAGGGCAGGTCATTGTGCACTGCGCATGCAATGCCCTGAACATAATCTGGACTATGTATTCTCCTATGAGTCTGAAAGTATAAGCCATCGGATTCCGGCATTCCTTTCCGGAAAGCTCAAGATGGGCATGTTTGCCATTGAAACCGCTGACTACATAAGCACTTATGGGGAAGATGGAAGAGGCGTGATGGAATACACTCTGAATATTCCGATTGAATCCAAACGCAATCTGTGGAGGGTCCTTGACAATCACATGATGCAGGGCGCAGACCTGCCATACGACTATATTACCCGCGGCTGTGCCTACAGCACGCTTATGCTGCTCAAGGAGGGAATAGCGCCCATGCGCATTGAATACGGCAAGTGGCCCGAAAAATTCAGAACCCTGACGCGACGTGAATTGGCAAGTTTGCAGATGAAACGTTATCCGTGGACCAGAGCTTTTCTGAACATTATCTGCAATGGTGCCATAAATGATGCGTACTGCTCACTTGAAGACAAAGTCATCATGCCGGTTGACCTTGTTGAAGTGCTTTCTTCAGCAAGACTGGACGGCAAACCTCTTATTTGTGAAAAGTCAGAACTGCTGCATACCGTTTCGGCCATGGATGAGCGTTGCCCCATCACTCCGTTCATTGTATCACTTCTTATACTGGTGCTGACCATTGTTTTCGCATTACTCAAGAACAGTACAATGGACTATGTTCTGCTTTTCATCCAGACAGTGTTGGGACTGCTGACAGTGTACCTTGTGTTCTTTTCCGACCTGTGCTGTACGGAGTGGAGCTGGCACATTGTTCCGTTCAACCCGCTGCCGCTTGTATTCTGGAAATGGCGCGAGTATTGGGCTTTGCCATACGCCTGCATCATAGGACTCTGGGTAATTGTCATGCTGGTATATCCGCACCGGCTTACCGATTACCCGTACATTGTTACAGCCGTATCACTGATGATTTCGTATTTAAGCATGATTTGTAAGAAAAAAAAGGAAAATGCCATATGAACAATTCAATTAGAAAGAGAATCCTTTTATTGGGCATGCTTGTCCTGTGTTCAACGGTTCAAGTTTTTGCTGGAAACTATGGAGCAAAAGTGACAGCAACGCTGACCCCCACCGGTTCGGGCAAAGTATATGTCGGTACATCCCCAAATCCGAGCAAAAGTGACAATGCCGAACAGTCAACGACCTCAAGTGGAGGAACAGTGACTTTATATTTGAATGCAGTACCGGTAACGGGCTATGTATTCGAACAGTGGAGTTTTACAGATGGAAGCGGAACTTTTGGTAAAGCCGAAGATGCGGCTACCAGTGTGACAGTCAGCGCATCAACAAGCAATAATGTCAAGAATTATATAGTTCAGGCCACATTCCGAGAACTCCCCAAATTCTACTATAACGCAGTGGTACATTCCACGGCAGGAGGAAGTGCATCGGTTGATGCCAACCCCAGTTTAGGTTTTGTGCGTGGTGTGAATTTGAGCTCTACATCGGCCAGCAAGACGGTGAAATACACTGCAACAGCTGCCAACGGATATGTGTTCAAGGGTTGGGCAGAAAGTGCGACAGGAACACCTGTAAGTACGGACAATCCCATGAATGTCCCATTCGACATGACAACGTCCCACAATTCGGAACAAAATGCTCTCAAAAAGGAGTATTGGGCAATATTCAAGGAGAAAAAGACATTCTATTATGCTGCAACGGCAACGGCAGACCCTGCTGCGGGCGGATCGGTTAATGTGGACAAGTCAAGCGGCAGTATTGAAGGCACGGACGAGGACAATAGCAAGACAGTGCAAATAACCTTTACCGCCACTCCAAATACCGGTTACGTATTTGTACGTTGGGAGGACGCAAGCGGGAACAATCTCTCAACTGATGCAACGTACAAACCAACGCTGACTGTGACGTCAACAAATGGAAGCAGCCCGACAAGATTTGATTACAAAGCTATTTTCCAGGAACTGCCCAAGTTCTACTATCAGGTGGAGACCGAGGTGGTAACGGAGTATGCCAAAGGATCCACCCAGACGGGCACGGGCACGGCTGGCGGTACCGCTACGGTTACACCCAGTGGCGTGCAGGTAGTCTATGGAGCCACATCAAGTGCCGGATACGCCACGTTCAACGGCTCAATTAAACTCAATGCAACTGCCAATACAGCCAAGAAATTCGGTTTTAAGGAATGGCAGAACGCCGCCGGAACCCAAGTGAGCACGAATGCAAGCTACACCCTGCCGGCCGGCTCATTCACAGTGACAAGTCAGGATATTGACACCCCCACGATAATCAGATATAAGGCTGTGTTCGGTGAGTACCCCATCTTCTATTTCAAGCTTAACACCATAGCCAAGGAATACACAACGGCAGGCGAAATGCGTAATGCCGATGAAAGTGACATCAAGGTCTCACCTGCCCTTGTTGGCGGCATGGTAACCAGGCAGGGCACTGAAGTGAATCAGACAGAACTGACAATTGACGGACTTGAGTTACAGGCCCGTGCCGGTCAAGGTTTCGGTTTCCGTGGCTGGAGTACAGCCGAGGTGGCATACGCCAATATTGAAACAGGTCCTTACATCAGCACGGCAAGAAACTATAATCCTGATGTGTTGAAGTCAACAGCTACCGACCCTGAAAATGCTAAAGAACAGACTATTTATGCCTATTTCCAGGAACTGCCACCGGTTTACTTCAAGGCCATAGCCCAAGTTCTGGAGGTGGAATCACGTCCGGGAGAGGTGCCCGGCACAGCATCGGTCAGCCCGGCTACCGTAACGGGTCATGCAGCATCGTTCACCAACATGGAAAGCACCACAAACGTTTCATATTCGGCCACCGCGAATAAGGGCTTCAAGTTTGACGGATGGTACAGGAAGAACGCGGACGACTCCTATACCCAACTGAGCACATACAACCCCTACTCTGCCCAAATAAAATCTGACTCCAACGACCCGGACAACCCGACGGAGACGACCATATACGCCAAGTTCCTGACCAACATGAAAGGTTTCAGTATCGAAGCCAAAGACATTGTCCTTGATACCGAGAGTGACGGATGGCTTGAAATCATTGTGGAACCGGAAGATGCATGGGAAAGTTATATCATTACGGCCGAGGACCCTTCACTTCTGTTTGTCGATAACTACGGCCACGTTCTGACAAACACCAAAACAGGCGAGAGCAAGATACACATAAAGGGTGTATTGATTGGCGGAGAAATACTTGAAGGAGTGGAAGAGACAGTCAATGTGAAGGTAAAGGTAAGGTGCAAGAACCCGGAGATATCATTCCAGCCCAACGAGAGCGACAACAGTGAAACGGCTGTCGTTACGCTAACCACCCAGGAGATCATGAAGTCCGGCTCTTCGACAGAAAAAATCATGCCCGATATTTTCTACTCGACAGACAAGAGTACCTGGACAAAATACAATCCCGACAGTAAACCGACCATCAGAATTTCCCAGACTCTCTATGCCTATTCCATGGTGACAAAGACCGATGGCACTACTCCTGATACCGATAACTACAGCCAATCGGAAACCATATCAGAGCCGTACAGCAAACCCCAGGTGGCTACACCCGCCATCAGCATAAGCCCGACAGGTGTGACCTTCTCATGCGAAACAGCCGGAGTCACCTACTATTATATTGTAAACGACGCTCAGGGCGGATCCGACCCGACAACAGAGGCTGGAGGCTACACCGGCACATGGACAGACGGCAGCACAGCAATCGGTGACATAGAAAACGAAAAATGGATTAAAGTCATAGCAGTCAAGAATGGTTACGATGATTCCGAAGTTGCCGAAAAGCAATACATCTATGCCGGCGGCATATATGGAGGGACCGTTTACCTGAACGACTACGAGGACCACACCTGGACATACTACGCAGGCGTTGATAAAAGTGTGGATGACGGCAACTACAACACCAACTACCTGGGCAAGATGTATAGTCCGAATCCAAGGAATGTGAAAATCACCTATCAAGGAAATGGCGGTGAAGTATCCATATCTGAAGGCGAAACGGAGTTTGTCTATTACGAGACTATCGAGAATGTCAATAACGCTTACAAATATCAGGTTATCTCTAACCCGTTCAGCAAACGACCGACAGGAAAGGGATTTGGCGGATGGAAGCTGAAGAGCATTACTGGCACAGGGGCAGCCATCAGTGGTCACACAACTACGACCAATGCAACTCTGGCTTTGGATGAAGAACTGACACTTACCCTTCCCTATGCCGGTGTAAATGGCACTTCGGCCGAAATCGTCTTTGAGGCAACATGGGTGGATGCTACGATAACAAATATCACAAGCAATTCAAATAAGACTATTAATGCCAGTGGAAATTATGAAACAAATCTGGTTGTCATACAGTGTAATTATAATAAAACTCTAACAATAAATGGTGCTTGTACTATTATGATGGTAGCACCAGATGGAAGTGCAGATTACAGGTCTAATACTAATACTTTCACGGGTAGCATAACCCCTGTCTCCGGCGAGGCAAATACAACTAAAATAGAATTTGCCAATTGGAATCCTAATGGTAGCATCAATCCGCAAGGTCGGAATTTCACCATTGGACGTGGCGTTACTATCAGTGGTACTGCACGTGCATTATATGGTACGAGCACCAATACAACAGTTAATCAAATTCTCAAAGTAGAGAGTGGAACGTTTGCCAGTTTTGACAATTATGGTACAGGTCTTAATAAGGGAAATTTAGTCAAGCAATGGGTGACTTTTGGAAATGATTATGACCGAGCCAAAAATGATAATTCTAAACTGTCAATTACAGGCACAATGTATATTTCCCAAAGCAAAGATGTCAATGCTTCTTCCGGTCAGGAAGTTTGTCGCGTTTATTCAAAGAGCGGGAAATTCCTATCAAATCAAAAGAACCCAGGTACAGGTTCGGCGGCCCAATGTTATTATTTCGGTTTTTCTGGCAATGAGGCTGACGAAGGTTATAAGTACTTAGAAATACAAGGCGGAGAATGGTGGAACATTGCTGGAGCAATGGGAACTAGCAATACGGCAACCGATCTTTGTACTGTTGTCCGTATGAGAGGAGGTTTGGTGAAAGGCAGTATATACGGTGCAGCGGAGCATTCTAATTCTGCAGGTGTACGTTTGTTCGTTTTTACAGGAGGAACTGTCAACGGTTGGATAGCAGGTGGCTGTAATGGCACTCAAACAGACGGAGGAAAGCTTAACGGTAACACATATGTTTATGTAGGTGGTAACACCTCTGTAATACCATCAACCGATGACCCGACTATTGGAAGCGGTAATGCCCAAGGTGGCAATATATTTGGTGCAGGAAGTGGAAATTCCGGTGCGACAGGTGCCAATGCAACAGTTGGACAAGTAACAAACTCCAATATCGTAATTGGTGATAACGCAGTTATTGCTCGAGATGTGTATGGTGGAGGTAACTATGGATATGTGACAGATAAAGGAATTGCCCGAATATATGTGACTGGAGGTAATATAAAGGGAGGTGTTTATGGTGGATCCAATCATCAAAAAGGACAGGAAGTAAAAATATATATGACAGGTGGACTTGTTGAAAATGGCGTGTATGGTGGCAGTAATGCTTCAGGCACGATAAACAACAATGTCACTATGCAAATCAACGGCGGTCAGGTTGGTACGGAAAAGGCTCCTGCCAGTATCCATGGCGGAGGCTATGGTACGGGCACTCAGGTGACCGGCAATGTGGATATCACACTTGGACAGGAGGGTGTCGATCCGGCCGAAAAACCGGGTGTCAAGGTCTATGGCAACGTCTATGGCGGCAGTGCGCTTGGTAAGGTGAACGGAAGCAACGGAGCGACATCGGCCATTGTTACGACAAAACATACCAACGTGACAATCAATTCCGGATCCGTATTCCGTGAGAAATACCCCGAAACGGCAGGAGTATATAAGTACGGCTATGTGTTTGGCGGCGGTATGGGCGACGGCAGCGACGACAACGGTATAGTTGACGGACAGATTAATGTAGTTATCAACTCCACTGACCCGGCGCCGAAGGGCAGTCTGAGCAAGTACGCCCTCTATGGCGTATTCGGCGGCGGTGATGCCGCTCCATACAACGGCACTCCGAACCTGACCGTCAACAACTGCAACAACAGCATTGAATACATTTATGGCGGCGGAAACAAGGCATCAGTAGCAGGCAGCAACATGAAGATACACGGTGGAAACATTATCGGCAACGTGTTCGGTGGAGGTAATGCTGCCAATGTGAAAGGCGACGTGCACATAAACATTGAGGGTGGAAAGATTCTCAACGTATTTGGAGGAAACAATGCATCGGGTACGGTTTCGGGCAATATTGTCCTCAACGTGAACCAGAGAGGCTATACCGAAAGCCCATGCCCTATCAAAATAGGATATCTGTATGGCGGTGGAAACAGAGCCAACAGTAACGTGGCCCAGATGAACATTTACTATGCCGACAGCATTGGTTCTGTATTTGGCGGAGCCAAGGCTGCCAACATGACAGGTAATATAAACCTGAACATTGTAGCCGGCAAAATAGGCACCGTATTCGGCGGAAATGATTCGGGCGGTGCCATTGACGGTGAAATAACGGTCAAGGTGAACTGGAACGAATCGGAAAACAAGGCAATAACGTTCGATGACGGTACTACATTCCCGGCTGTGACATTCCTGCGCGAAAACAACAGCCTGGAAAACGTATATGGCGGTGGAAACGTGGCTCCTTATGGAACTGATGCAAAACTGGGAAAAATCAATGTAAAGGTACTGAACGCCGACATGACGGGCAACGTATTCGGCGGCGGCAAAGAAGCCTTAGTGACTGGAACGACCAATGTGACCATAGGAGACTGGAACACCGATCATTATGTCTTAATTAAGAAGGATGTCTATGGCGGTGGCGACCAGGCAGGTGTAACAAACGGTACGACGGTGACCGTCAATGACTGTGCCACCATAATTGAGGGCGATGTCTATGGTGGTGGAAATGCCGCACCTGTTGGAGTTGACGGAAAGGAAGCCAGCACGAATGTGACAATATGGGGCGGAACCATAAACAAAGTGTTTGGCGGTGGCCATGGCTATCCGGAATATACTCCACCCGTGGGTGCCGACATCTATGGAAGCACAAACGTGTATATCTATGGCGGAACCATACAGGAAGCCTACGGCGGAAGCAACAGCGTTGGCAATATTACCGTATCGTCCAACATAACCATGGATCAGCGTTCGTGTGAAAAAGCCGATGAAGATGGCAACACACAGTTGGACGCTTGTACCATCAACGTACAGGAAATATACGGTGCAGGCAACCAGGCCAAAATGGACGGTGAACCTCACATGACCATATTGTGTGTTGAAGGGTTGAGTGATATTTATGGTGGAGCACGTTCTGCCGATATTGACCGTGACATTGTGCTGAACATAAGCAGTGGCAGTTACCGCAAGGTTTTTGGCGGCAACAACATAAGCGGTAAGATTAACGGCACCATCACGGTTAACATTGATGAAACGGGCTGCTACCCGATAGTCATTGACGAACTCTACGGTGGCGGCAATCAGGCTGAATACGTTGCGCCTGAAGGTGAGCAAAGTCCGGTAGTGAACGTCATTTCCTGCACTTCAATCGGTAAAGTGTTCGGCGGTGGATATGGTGAAGGAGCTCTGATTGTGGGTAGCCCTGATGTTCACATCGACATGGTCGAGGGTGACTGGAGCAATCGTATCAAGCCAAATACCGAAGATCATCCGTGGGACAACAAGCTTGGTGCAATAGGTGACGTATTCGGTGGCGGCAATGCCGCAGATGTTGAAGGTAACACAAGTGTCAGCATCGCGACAAAGCAGAATATTGAAAGGACAAACGGTAAGGAACTGCCTGTCGAGGGTGTTAACATCAAGGGTAATGTCTTTGGCGGTGGCAATGCCGCCGATGTAACCGGCAAAGCCAGCGTCACCATCGGGCAATAGGGTCAGACCCTTTGAGAGACAGTGAGACCTGCTTTTGATTTTAGCAGGTCTCACTTTTTTCAACGCCGGCATGGCGGTCCTGTGTACGTCAGATTTTGATTATGACAAGACCCAGAGAACAGGAAAAGTGCTATGTTTGCCATCGGAATTGGATAGTAAGCATCCGGTGGTGAGTATCAATTATGAGCGTGACGGGAAGGATCTGGCCGAACTGCTTCCACAAGCCTGGGCTCTCAAACACTAATTCACTACAACTTGGTACAACTTGTAGCCAACTTGGTGCAACTTGCTACAACTTGGTACTATGTTTGCAACACGTGGTTCACCGGATGCTTACAGATAGTATGTGGTCTTGATTTTTATTCAACGGGCCTATAATCGTAGGATTTTTCTAAATTTGCAATGTTCACTTTTGGAGTCATTTCCGGCACGCGCGTCGGCAGTGGCTCCTTTTTTGTTTAACCCACATTTCTATATTTATGAAAACAACAGACAAAACCGTGAAAGGGAAAAACAGCCGTCAGAATCCGGTGTTCAT